>CAZZVZ010000187.1:0-6691 GCA_964657655.1 Gammaproteobacteria bacterium
ACATGCGTTCGCTGGCCATCATGCGCGAGACCGACTGTCCGGTGGTGTTCGATGCAACCCATTCGGTTCAGCTGCCAGGCGGGCAGGGCAGCACGTCCGGCGGGCAACGCGAGTTCGTCCCTGTGCTGGCCCGTGCCGCCGTGGCCTGCGGTGTTGCGGGTCTTTTCATGGAGACGCATCCGGACCCGGCCAAGGCCATGTCCGATGGGCCCAACGCCGTGCCGCTGCATCGCATCGAAAGCCTGCTCGCTACACTGGTCGCACTCGACTCGGTGGTCAAGCGCAGCCCGCTCGCCGAACTCGATTTCGCCGCCTGATGTCATGACCATGCCGGCCAGCTCTCATACCCGGAGATCACACGCCGGTGCCCGTGCTGCAGGCCGGTCGTGCCATGGCTCGAGTCAGCTTTTTGCAGCAACGCGTTGTTCTCGATTGCAACATGATCGACGCGCCAACGTAGCGCGTCTGGGAGGCTTGGTTATGAGTACGTTTAACATCGACGGCGTGTAGGAGACCCATGGCTGCCTACATGATTTCCGATGTCAACATCATCAACGCCGAGCGCTACGAGGAGTACCGGCTCGCGGTGCGCAGCGCGGTTGAAAAATATGGTGGCCGGTATCTGGTCCGTTCAGGCACCGCCAAGGTGCTTGAAGGCACATGGAATCCGGCGCGCTTTGTGGTGGTCGAGTTCGCCAGCATGGCCGAAGCCGAGCGTTTCTACAGTTCACCCGAATTCATCGCTGCCAAGCAGTTGCGGCAGAACGCTGCCATGGTCAACATGATCCTCACCGAAGGTCTGTGATCCGATACCGTTTCTTTTCGAACAAGGGAGTTTCATGAGTGCCATCGTAGACATCATCGGACGCGAGATTCTGGACAGTCGCGGCAATCCGACGGTCGAATGCGACGTATTGCTGGAGTCCGGCGTGATGGGCCGTGCCGCAGTCCCCTCGGGTGCCTCGACTGGCGCGCGCGAAGCCATCGAATTGCGCGACGGTGATGCAAGCCGCTACGGCGGCAAGGGTGTGCTGCGCGCCTGCGAGAACATCAATACCGAGATCTCCGAGGCCATCATGGGTCTTGATGCCAATGAACAGGCCTTCCTCGATCGCACCCTGATCGATCTCGATGGCACCGACAACAAATCGAGACTAGGTGCCAACGCCACGCTGGCGGTGTCGATGGCGGTCGCCAAGGCAGCCGCCGAGGAGTCCGGGCTGCCCCTGTATCGCTATTTTGGCGGCTCGGGTGCCATGCAGATGCCCGTGCCGATGATGAATGTCATCAATGGTGGCGCGCACGCCAACAACAATCTCGACCTGCAGGAGTTCATGATCATCCCGCTCGGCGCGCCGAGCTTTCGCGAAGCACTGCGTTACGGCGCCGAAGTGTTTCATGCGCTAAAGAAAATCCTGAACGACAAGGGCATGAGTACCGCGGTTGGTGACGAGGGTGGTTTTGCGCCGTCGGTCGCCAATCACGAAGCCGCCATCCAGATGATTCTGTCTGCCATCGACAAAGCCGGCTTCACCGCCGGTACAGACATCTCGATCGGTCTTGACTGCGCCGCAACCGAGTTCTATCGCGACGGCAAGTACCATCTTGATGGCGAAGGACTGGTGCTCGATGCTGGTGGCCTGACCGATTTGCTCGCCACCTGGGCCGACAAGTATCCAATCATCTCGATCGAAGACGGCATGGCAGAAGCCGACTGGGATGGCTGGTCGCACATTACCGAGCGTCTCGGCGGACGACTGCAACTGGTGGGGGACGACGTGTTCGTGACCAACACCAAACTGCTCAAAGAGGGCATCGACAAGAAGGTCGCCAATTCGATCCTGATCAAGATCAATCAGATCGGTACCCTGACGGAGACCTTCCAGGCCATCGAGATGGCCAAGCGGGCCAAATATACGGCGGTTATCAGCCATCGCTCGGGTGAGACCGAGGACACCACCATTGCCGATATCGCAATCGGCACCAACGCATTGCAGATCAAGACCGGCTCGATCAGCCGCACCGATCGTATCGCCAAGTACAACCAGCTGCTGCGCATCGAAGAAGACCTGGGCGACGTCGCGTCCTATCCTGGACGCTCGGCGTTCTACAACCTGCCGTAGCCGTCGTCGCGGATCAGATTCATGACCGAGTCCTGCACCAGATCCGCGCGGGGCTTTATATGATCCATGATCCTGGTGATGCGCCGCCGCGAGATCCACGCGCCCAGGCGGGTTGGTAATGCGCCTCATCACGCTTCTTCTCGTGGTGCTGGTGGTGTTGATCCAGTATCCACTGTGGCTTGGCAAGGGCGGCCGGCTGCGGGTTCACGAACTCGAGCGTCAGGTCCAGGCTCAAACCAAAACCAATGCGGATCTGAGGGCTCGCAACGACAAGCTGTCAGCCGAGGTGCGCGACCTGAAAGAAGGTGCGGGCGCAGTCGAAGAGCGCGCGCGCTACGAACTCGGCATGATCAAGGACGGTGAAGTGTTCGTGCAGATCGTCGATCCGCCGCATCCGGGCGACGCCAGGGAAGCAATTTCCTCGGGCGATCCGGAAGCCCTACAAAAGCCACCCAGCGGTGTCGCGCCCTCGCCGAACGGATCGAGCAGCGCCAGTCCCCAGCACTCAGCCGCGCCAGCCAGCTCGTCTGGCACTCCAGCGCCTCAGAAACCCACGCATGCTGCGCTCAACGCCACGCACCGGGAGCCTCATGAATGAGCGAGAGCAAGCATGGCGGCAGTGTGGTCTATCAAGGTCATTGCACCTGTAACGCGGCTCGCTACCGGGTCGTCGGTCAGCCGCTGTTCGTGCACTGCTGTCACTGCAGCTGGTGCCAGAGAGAAAGCGGATCGGCGTTTGTTCTGAACGTCATGACAGAGACCTGCAATGTCCGATTGTTGTCAGGCGCAATCGAGGAGGTCGACACGCCAAGTCTTTCCGGTACCGGGCAACGGGTACTGCGCTGTGCGGCTTGCCGTGTCGCACTGTGGAGTCACTATGGATCCGGCAGGGACGTTGCCTTCGTGCGGCTGGGTACCTTTGACCAGCCGTTGCTGCTCGCCCCAGACGTCCATATTTTTACCACGACCAAACAGCCGTGGGTCGAAATTCCAGCTGGGGTACCGGCCTTTGCCGAGTACTACGAGCCAGACCTCCTGTGGCCGGAGCACACCAAGCAGCGCTTTGCTGCGCTCAAGGCTCAACGCCCCTGATCGTCGCCAAACGCTAGTGGCGCGGGCCTGCGGCCGGACGGATTGCGTCGGCGGTATTGCTGGTGGCAAACAGCTGCGCGCAGTCGACAGCGTCGAAATCGTAGCGACGGTTGCAGAAATCGCAGTTGACGTGAACGCCGCCTTCCTTGGCCAGGGTTTCGTCGACCTCCAAACGCCCGAGTGTCACCAGCATTGCGGCGACACGCTCGCGCGAGCAGCCACAGAAAAAGGAACACGGCAGCGGGTCGAAGATACGCAGGGTCTCTTCCCAGAACAGACGCCGCATCAGGGTTTGCGAGTCCACTTCGAGCAGTTCGTTCTTTTCGAGCGTATTGGCGAACGCGAGGCCGCGCTGCCAAGTATCGAGTGACGATTCTATTTCTTGTGCCACAGCGTCAGGTGACTGGTGTTCGGCACCGCTGGGCAGCGGCAGACGCTGTAGCAGCACTCCTGTGGCGCGGTCGTTGTCGGCGGCCAGCCACATCTGGGTGTCGAGCTGCTCGGAGCGCAGCATGTAGTTGCCAAGCACCTCGGCCACCGAGGCGCCTTCAAGTGGCACGATGCCCTGATAAGGCAGCTGGCCCTGGGAACGGTCCTTCGGGTCGAGCGTGATGGCAAATCGTCCCTTGCCGTCCTGATTGACCAGATCGGTGAAACTCGCGTCATCCTTGATGACGCTTGCTTCGTCAATCTTGGCAGTGGCCCGCATGGTCATGTCGGCGTTGCATTCCACCACCAGGAGCGGCACAGGACCGTCACCATGGATCTGCATGATCAGGGCGCCGTTGAATTTCAGATTGGCGGTCAAAAGCGCGCTTGCCGCTACCAGTTCGCCCAGCGTTCGCATCACTGGATCGGGGTAGGAATGATGGCGACGCATATGGCGCCAGGTCGAGTCGAGCGACACGATTTCTCCGCGCACCGGCGAGCGCTGCGCGTCCTCGCCGTCAAGCAGAAACTTGTAGAGCGCATCGCTCATGGTGAGACGAGTTTCATGTCAGTCTTGTATTGCTGGGCACGATCGACGTAGATCTTGCAATTGCCCGAAAGTCGGGTGATCTCTTCAGCCGTCAATTCGCGCACCACGCGCGCGGGTCGTCCGAGAATCAACACGCCATCGGGAAATTCCTTGCCCTCCGTGATGAGCGAACCGGCCCCGACCAGGCAGTTGTTGCCGATCCTGGCGCGATTCAGAATCACCGACTGGATGCCGATCAGCGAACCGTCGCCGATGACGCAGCCATGCAACATGACCTGATGTCCCACGGTGACGCCTTTACCAATAATCAGCGGGCAGCCGAGATCTGCATGGACCACGGTGCCATCCTGAATGTTGCTCTCGTCGCCGATCACGAGCGTTTCCGTATCGCCGCGCAAGGTGGTATTTGGCCAGACACTGGCTCTGGCACCGATGATGACGTCGCCAATAATGGTCGCATCCGGATGCACAAATGCTGTGGCATCGATGCTGGGGCGATGATCGCCAAGTTGATACACTGCCATAAGGATGAATTCCCTCCCAACATCATTTTACTCGACCCAAGCATCACCCGCCGAGGGTCGCCGCGCCGCCCTGCTGCTGCTGCAGCAGCCGGACCCGCACGCCAAGAGCGTATGTGCCGCGCCGCTCGCACTGCTGCCGGTGGACCCCGCTGCAGAGCTCGTCGAACCAGCGGGGCTGCCTGGGCGCCAAGAGAGGCCGGTACTGGTCGATCCGCGAAGCGTGCCTCGCCGCTCGATGTCTGAGCGGCAAGGGCGGGCGAGCCTGATCCACGCGCTTGCCCATATTGAGTGCAATGCAATCAACTTGAGCTTGGACGCGTGTTGGAGATTCCCCGGCATGCCCGAGCAGTACTACCGCGACTGGCTCAAAGTTGCAGTTGAAGAGGCGTACCACTTCACGTTACTCAGCGAGCATTTAAAGACGCTGGGCTACGCGTACGGCGATTTCCCGGCTCACAACGGACTTTGGGACATGGTTGAGAAAACCAAGGGCGATGTGCTCGCGAGAATGGCTTTGGTGCCGCGAACTTTGGAGGCGCGTGGACTAGATGCTTCGCCACCGATGAGGGCGAAGTTAGCCCAAGCGGGTGACCAAGCCGCGGCGGAAATCGTCGATGTCATCTTGCGCGATGAGATCGGCCACGTCGCGATCGGCAATCATTGGTATCGCTGGCTTTGTGAACAGCGGCAACTCGATCACCGCTCTACTTACGCGTCTCTTGCAATTCAGTACGGCGCGCCAAGACTGCATGGCCCATTCAATTTTGAAGCGAGAAAGGCAGCTGGATTCGATGAGGACGAATTGGCCGCACTGCAGTCGATCTAGCGGAAACCGGATGCATAGATGACGTGGGCGTCATACGTCGATGGGTCCCGTGCCAGACACGCGCGCAGCGTTGTTTCGAAGTGTTCCCTCAGAGCACTGAGCATTGCCGTCGGAAGTTGACGGACCTTATCGTGGCCTGGTGAGCGAAGATTTGCTTCCCAGGCGTGATCGAGGTCATCATCCGTGAAGCTAACCTGTTCACGTACGAGAGCTCGAACTCGAAAACCGGAATCGGCTAACGCCGCTTCACAGCGTTTTTCAGAGCCAAGAGCTTCGCTCGGATCCGTCAGGTAAATATCGAAGTTCGCAGCGCATTCGCGAAAAATTCGCGCACCCGGTGGTGAGCCTGCTTCCATCGTTGAAAACGAAACGATGCCATTGGGCTTTAGAATGCGGTGCCACTCTCTGAAGGCGTGCTGGGCTGACATATACAAAAGCCCGGCAGAACATATCACAACGTCAAACTCGGAATCTTCGAACTGCGGAAGGTGAGTGGCGTCCGCATTTACGAATTGCACGGAGCTGCGGCCGTCTTTGTAGTTATTCAACGCCGCCCGTTCTAACATAGCTCCCGAAAGATCAATGCCAATAACTGAACCATGCGGTGCAACGATCGCCAGCGCGGCGGTTGCAGCTAAACCGGTGCCGGTTGCAGCATCAAGAACCCGATCTCCAGATCTCAAACCAGAGAGTTCCACCAAGCGGTGAGCATAGTGGACATGCCACTTATGATTGCTATAGGTCGCCGCCCGGTCGTCAAAGCTAGCGACGCCCATATTTAGATTACCTCCCTTCGTCCCACGGATTGATCGTCTTCAACCCCGCTGCAGTGAAAGGTTTCGTATCGCGAGTCGCAATGATAAAGCCACGCACGGCTGCGATCGCTGCAATCTGTGCATCAGCTACCCCGATACCAAATCCAGCCGTTCTCGCGCGCCCCATGCAGTCTGCATATTCGATTGCCGCAGGCATGTCGAAAGGAAGCACTCTGGTGCCGAACAGTGATTCAAGGAGTTTGCTCAACGATGACGACAATGAATCCCTGCGGCGCCCTGCCGGCAGAATGCGAACACCAGATAGTAATTCGGCGAGGTTGGTGGCAGTCAGGAAAAGTGTCTCTGCCCGTTGGCGGTCCAACCAGTTCTGT
>CAZZVZ010000188.1:0-6654 GCA_964657655.1 Gammaproteobacteria bacterium
TGCCGCACCAGCTGCTCAAACAGTTTGATCTGCCCGCTGCCGACATCCTGAAAGCGCAGGCAACCCCTGCGCTGGCGCGTCTTGCAGCGGCACAGGCAGCGCTGATTCGCGAGCAGGTAACAGCCGCCCTCGCGGCCTTGTCGAGCACGGAAAAACGCCGCCTGCGCGCCCTGCTCGTGTATGCGGCGCTAACGCTCGCGCGTCTGGACGAGGTGGCGCGTGATGGCTTTCGCGTCACGCTCCATCGCGTCAGCCTGACGCCTTTGCGAAAGCTGCTGATCGCATGGCGCAGCGCCTACCTCCCCTCATGAACCAGCCGCGCAGCATCGCCGTCATCGGTGCTGGCTGGTCAGGCCTGTCGGCTGCAGTACGTCTGGCCGAGGCGGGCGTGGCGGTGACCCTTTTCGAGGCTGCGCGCGAAGCAGGCGGACGCGCGCGCGCGCTCGACTGGAGCGAGCCTGCGCTGGCGCAGCGTATCGATAATGGTCAGCACATCATGATCGGCGCGTACCGCGAAACGCTGGCACTCATGGCGCTTGTCAAAAGCGCTGCCGAAGACGGCCTGCGACGCATGCCACTGACGCTGGCCGATACGCGCGGTTTGCATCTCAAGGCGGCGCGCCTGCCGGCACCGCTGCACATGCTGATGGGTCTGGTCGCTGCGCGCGGCATGAGCTTGCGTGCCAAGTTTGCCATGGCGCGGCTGATGCGAAAGGCCCAGCAAGGCGGCTTTCGTCTTGCGCGCGACACCACGGTGCTGGAATGGCTCCGTGCAGAACATCAGCCCGCCGATCTGACCGAGCGACTGTGGATGCCGCTTTGCGTGGCAGCACTCAACACGCCCGCCAGAATCGCGTCGGCGCAGATTTTCATGAACGTGCTGCGCGACAGTCTTGGCGCCGCGCGCGAGGCCAGCGATCTGTTGCTGCCGATCACGACGCTCGATGGTGCCCTGCCTCATCCGGCGCTTGACTATCTGGCACGCCACGGCGCCACGGTCGAGCTGGGACGTGCGGTGCAAGGAATTGAAGAAGAAAGCGAGATCCTGAGAGTCATCACGCGCCACGGCGAAGAGACATTTGCAGGCGCGGTGCTGGCAACGCCGGCCCATCAGGTGGCGCAGCTGATCAGCCGCTACCAGGGATCGGCCTGGGACCAGCTGCGCGCTTCCTGCCAGCAGATCACCTGGCAGCCAATCGCCACCTGCTACCTGGTGTACGACCGCCCGATCGTGCTGCCAGAGCCGATGCTCGCCCTCGCAGAAGACGTCACGGCGCAGCGCTTTGGTCAATGGGTCTTCGCCCGCGGCCAGCTGGGCGGACGCAGCGACACGCTGGCCGTCGTCATCAGTGCCAGCGGGCCGCACCAGGAGCTGGCGCATGCGGCCCTCGCCGCGCTCATCGATCAACAGGTGAAAAGCGAACTTGGCCTTGACGCCAAGCTGCTTGGCAGCCGCATCATCACGGAAAAGCGTGCCACTTTCGCAGCACTTCCCAACCAGATCAGGCCCGGCCACGTCACGCCATCACGACGTCTGGTGCTGGCAGGCGACTACATCGCCTCCGACTATCCGGCCACCCTGGAATCAGCGGTCGCCAGCGGTCGCATGGCAGCCGAACAGATGCTGCGCTTCGGCGCGGCCCACGCTGACTGAGCGATCAATCATCACGCTGGCCTGCTAGCTCTGGTCGCGCAAGGCATTCAAGGCGGCGTCGATGCGATCGACAGCGATCACCTCGAGTCCCTCGATCGCCTGCTTGGGTGCGTTGGCGCGCGGCACGATGGCCTTGGAAAAGCCCAGCTTGGCGGCTTCGCGCAAACGCTCCTGACCGCGTGGTGCCGGACGCACTTCACCTGCCAGGCCGATCTCTCCAAACACCACCAGGCCGCGCGGCAGCGGCTTGTTGCGCATCGATGAATAAATCGCGCAGGTGACGGCAAGATCTGCAGCAGGCTCGGTGATCTTGACGCCCCCGACCGCATTGATGAATACATCCTGATCAAAACACGAGACCCCTGCGTGCCGATTCAGCACGGCGAGCAACAACGCCAGGCGATTGGGATCGAGCCCGACCGAGAGCCGCCTCGGATTGGGCACGTGGGCCGTATCCACCAGCGCCTGGATCTCGACCAACAGCGGCCGACTGCCTTCTTGCGTGACCAGTACGCAGGAACCGGCGACGGCCTTGTCATGCTGTGACAGGAACAAGGCAGAAGGGTTGGCCACGCCACGCAACCCGCGCTCGGTCATGGCAAAGACGCCCAGCTCGTTGACTGCGCCAAAGCGATTCTTGATGGCGCGTACCAGCCGAAACGACGAATGCGTGTCGCCTTCGAAATACAGCACCGCGTCGACGATGTGTTCCAGCACGCGCGGCCCGGCAAGCGATCCTTCCTTGGTGACGTGTCCCACCAGGATCACCGTCATGCCGGTCTGCTTGGCAATGCGGGTCAGCTGCGCTGCGCACTCGCGCACCTGCGCGACCGACCCGGGCGCCGAACTAAGACCGTCTGAATAAAGTGTCTGGATCGAATCGAACACGGCGATTTCGGGCGCCTCCTTGGCAAGCACCGTGGCGATGCGTTCCAGCTGGATCTCGGCCAGCAGGTGCAAGGCGCTATCGTCGAGGCCAAGCCGTCTGGCGCGCAGCGCGATCTGTGCGCCGGACTCCTCGCCACTGACATAAAGCGCTTTCTTGGTGCGCGCCAGCACGCTGAGCGACTGCAGCAAAAGCGTGGATTTCCCAACCCCTGGATCGCCGCCGATCAGGACCACGGCACCCTTGACAAAGCCGCCCCCGAGAACCCGGTCGAATTCCGGAACACCGCTCTCGAAGCGTTCCACGTCGCCGCCTTCGATACTCGACAAGAGGCGCACCGACGCCGTCTCGGCCAGCGGCGCGTAGCGGTGCGTGGACGGCACCTCGGCGACCCCTTCGACCAGTGTGTTCCAGGCCTGGCAGTGCGGGCACTGGCCCTGCCACTTGCTGGTCTGACCGCCACACTCGGTGCAGCTGTATACCGCCTTGGCGCGCGCCATCAATCGGTCTCGACGACCGGCACGCGCGGCGCCAGGGCACACAGAAGTTCGTAGCCTGAGGTGCCGGCACAGGCCGCCACCTCATCGACGGGAATCTGGCGGCCCCACAATTCGACTTCAGAGCCGACTTGAGCTTCGGGCAAGGCCGTGATGTCGACCGTCACCATGTCCATTGAGACGCGGCCCACCAGGCCTGCCCTCTGGCCGGCGACCAGCAGCGGGGTGTTTTCCCTGGCGAGACGCGGGTAGCCATCTGCATAGCCGCACGCGACAACACCGATGCGCGTCGCACGCACGGCAGTAAAGCGCGCCCCGTAACCGACCGACTCGCCGGGGCGCAACTGCTGCACCGCGATCAGCCGGCTCTTGAGGGTCATGGCAGGCGACAGGCCGAGCGAGCTGGCACTTTGGGCCTCGGACGGCGAGGCACCGTAAATCATGATGCCCGGGCGCACCCAGTCGCGATGCGCCACGGGCTGCAGCAGCGTGGCCGCAGAGTTCGACAGCGATCGTTCGCCCGGCAGGCCAGCGACTGCTTCATCGAAGCGCGCCACGGCGTCATCCACACCGTGGCGTACCTCGCCATTGGCAAAGTGCGTCATGAAGGCAATGCTTTTGACCTGCGGCATGCTGTTGAGCACCTGATACACGGCACGCGCATCGTGCGGCGAGAAGCCAAGCCGGTTCATGCCGGTATTGATCTTGAGATAGAGCGCAACCCGGGCCGATGATGGCAGCTGCTTGAGCAGTTCGATCTGCTCACGGCAATGCACCGCCACGGTCAGATCGTAGGCTCGAACCGCTTCCAGATCGGTTTCATCGAAGATGCCTTCGAGCAGCAAGATGGGCCGGCGATAGTGCGCATCGCGCACCCGTGCTGCTTCGGCCAGATCAAGCAGTGCCAGGCCGTCTGCCTTGTCCACACCGCCGAGCACCCGCTCGAGGCCGTGGCCGTAGGCATTGGCCTTGACCACCGCCCACACTTTCGCGCCGTTTGCGCTACGGCGGGCAACATCTATGTTGTGCCGGATCGCGCGATGCGAAATCTCGGCCAGAATCGGTCTAGGCATGGAGCAAACGGGCTATCGCTATGAGCGATTGGTGAATCGGAATGGTGAACTGCAGCAGGCCCTTCTCTTGCGCATCAAGGAAGTTGCCAATGATTGATATTCTACGGGCAAACCGCTTTGGCGCATCTCCTCGCAGGTAACGCTACGCATTCTTGCCGCGAGGAAAAATGTTATAAAAGCTCCGCGCGGACGCAGGCTGATGGCCGGCTGCCGCTTCCCTGAAATTTCGCGCGCACCTGACGCGGACCAAAGGAATTGATGAAACGCGGTTTCTACACCATCATGGCGGCGCAGTTTTTTTCTTCGCTCGCCGACAATGCGCTGCTGATCGCCGCGATTGCGCTGCTGGTAGAAAAGCACGCCGGTGACTGGATGACGCCACTGCTCAAGCTGTTTTTCGTCCTGTCCTATGTGCTGCTGGCCGCTTTTGTCGGCGCCTTCGCAGACTGCATGGCCAAGGGGCGCGTCATGTTCGCCACCAACACCATCAAGGTGCTCGGTTGCGCTGCCATGTTCTTCGGCGTGCATCCCCTGCTGGCCTACGCCATCGTCGGATTTGGCGCGGCTGCCTATTCGCCTGCCAAGTACGGCATCCTGACCGAACTGCTGCCACCAGAAGACCTGGTCGCGGCCAACGGCTGGATCGAAGGCCTGACGGTATGCTCCATCATTCTTGGCACGGTACTGGGCGGAGTTCTCATCAGCCCGGGCGTGTCAGGCATGTTGCTCGCCTACGAGGTGCCTCTGACCCACGTCGGCTTCGATACGCCGGCATGTGCTGCCATTTCGGTGATTTCGGTCATGTACCTGCTGGCCGCCCTGATCAACCTTCGCATCGTCGATACCGGCGCCCGCTACCCGAAGCAGGCTACCAATCCAGCGCGGCTCATCATCGATTTCGGCAATTGCTTTACGGTGCTGTGGAATGATCGGCTCGGCCAGATTTCCCTGGCTGTCACCACCCTCTTCTGGGGTGCTGCGGCGACGCTGCAGTTCATCGTTCTGAAGTGGGCTGCCCAGGTGCTCGGGTTGTCCTTGAGTCATGGCGCGATCCTGCAGGCTGTGGTCGCGCTCGGCGTCGCCATCGGCGCGGCGGTGGCCGCCGCCAAGGTGCCACTCAAGCGCTCGCTGTCGGTGCTGCCTGCAGGGGTTGTGATGGGGTTGCTGGTGATGTCGCTGGCGTTCTTTCGCACCAGCTGGTTTCCCGAGGTCGAATTCACGCTGTTTGGCGTGGCCGCGCCGCTCTATCTCGTGGTGGCCGCCGTGATCCTGGTCGGCGTCGGTGCCATGGCCGGTTTCTTTGTGGTGCCGATGAACGCCGTCCTGCAGCATCGCGGCCATGTGCTGATGAGTGCTGGTCACTCGATTGCAGTTCAGAACTTCAACGAAAACCTGAGTGTGCTCAGCATGCTGTGCCTGTATGCCGTGCTGGTGCGCTACAACCTCGACGTGCGTGCCGTGATCGTGCTGTTTAGCCTGTTCGTTTGCGGCACCATGCTGCTGATCATGAAGCGTCAGCGCCATAACGAGCGGCGCGTGCATCTCGAGAACCTGATCGCCGAGACGCCCTGACTAACCTGCTGCCAGATAGGACTTGAGTTCGCGCAAGGTGGTCCAGGCAGCGCGCTTCTTCGCCGTGTCGCCGACCAGCTCATCGGGATGCGGCAAGGTGAAGACACGCGGCGCTCCCGACGCGGCGTGAGCCCTGATCGCCGCGTCAGCCGCAGCACCGAGCGCCAGCATTGCCCGCGGTGCCAGCAGCGCGATTTCCCGCTGCAGATAGGGCGCGCAGCAGTTCGCTTCGCTCTCGCTCGGTGGCAAACCGTCGCAGCGCAGCGCGTGCGAGAGGTAGATCGCCTCGCGCTTTAACCCGACCGCAAACAGCAGCTGTTCGAAGAGACGCGCGCCATCCGTATCGCGCAGCACACCCTGGTTGGCATCGGTGTGGCTCGGTACCAGGTCAATCACCATCAAACGCACCGCGACCGGCCCTTCGCCTGCGACTGCACGACTGCGCGCGAGAGCGCGCGGACAGGCATCGCACCGCACGATGGCGCCGGCAAGCGCCGCGAGGTCCAGCGCTTCGACATGGACCCGTGCGAAGGCAGCGGCAGCAGCATGCTGGTTCACTGCAAAGTCTGCCGCCCGATCGGCAGAAGCCGCCACGTGACGACGCACCCAGGCGGGCGCCAGCCCCATTTCACGCAGCGCGCGCTCTCTGATGGAACTCAATTGAGCGGGAAACTCATCACCAGCGCATCCTCGCGTCCACCGCCTTGACCCTCGTTGGTCGGATAGTAGTTGGCACGCACGCCGATCTGATGGAAACCGTAGCGCTGGTAGACACTTAGAGCGCGCAGGTTGGACGGCCTGACTTCCAGAATCAAGTGGGCAGCGCGGTGCGAGCGCGCAACTTCGACCACCTTGTGCAGCAAGGCGAGCCCCAGACCCTGGTGCTGGTAGGGGCGCGCCACACTGAGGTTGAGCAGGTGTGCGTCATCGACTGCCGCCATCAACAAGAAGTAGCCAAGCAAGGCTGCATGA
>CAZZVZ010000189.1:0-6643 GCA_964657655.1 Gammaproteobacteria bacterium
AATCCAACCTCGCCATCACCAATTTCCACCTCGGCCTGATTGACGAGGCCGTCAGCGAGATGGATGGCGCCATGCTGGGGCTGCAGCAGATCGCGGTCATTCCGCAGAAGATTCCCAATTCGATCATGGCCGCAGCCTTGATGTACGCGCACGTGCATGACGTCCAGAAGATCGATCAGCTGCTTGAGGTTCTGGAACACGGCGCCTGGTCCGCCACCGTGGTCTCATCCGAGTTCGTGCCGTACGTGGTCGGAGCCTATCGCGCCTATGGCGATACCGACATGCAAGCCAGCGCCGAGCTGTTCTGGCGCGCGATCGAGACCGCCCGAGCGCAAGGCCAGATGCACAAGCTGCAGTCGTGGCTGCCGATGTCGGCGATGCATCTCACACTCGCTGGCCGCTACGACGATGCGCAAGCCGCTGCATCGCTGTTCGATTCTGACGCCGAAAAGGCATTCCCGTGGGCACGCTCGGTGATCCTGCACGCAGGCGCCATCGAAGCGCTCCAGTGCGGCGACCGGCTGCGCGCCCGCCAGCTGCTTTTGGCGGCGCTGAAAATCTCGCACAGCGGATGGACCCAGGCCATGATCCGCATTGACCTGGCGTGGATGTATCTGTGCAACGACGAGCTCGACGCTGCGCGCAGTCTGTGCACGCAGATCGCACCCTTCTTGACCCAGCATCCAGCCGGCCTCGTGGTTCACGCGCTGCTGGAGAGCCGCGCCGGGCGTCCAGACGGGGCACTGCGTGCGCTGCGTGCCCACCTCGAGATGGTAGGCGGTGCCAGCCGCTCAAGCTTTGCCGGCCTGTTGAAGCAGCTCTCTGCAAAAGATGCTGCATCACGCAGACTCGATGTAAGCGCGTACCTGCAATTTCCAACCACCTACCTGGTCGTCGAAGCGCACGCGATCTCGACGGTCCCGGCTCATTGCGAAGACGAGTCTCAGGCGGGTTGCAACGAGGAAATGTCGAAGTAGCCGCGGCGCGTGGACAGCATCACGCGATGCGCCACGAACATGCCACTCACGCGGCGCGCCGCTGGACAGGCGCGACCGTGACATGCGGGTGCAGCGGGTGACCCAGCGTATCGGCGATCAACGCCAGGGCCGCGTCGCATTCACTGCGTGACAACGGACCACCCAGACAGATGCGCACCGCTTCGGGCGGGTTGGCATCGGTTGCGAACGCAGCACTTGCCACCACGCCGACTCCCTGAGAGCGAAGGTAGGAGGCAAATTCGACCGAACTCCAGGGCGGGTTGAGTGGCAGCCAGAGATGAAAACTCTGCGGATGCGAGGAAAAGCTCTGTCCCGCGAAATGGCGTTCTGCCATCTGCACGCGTGCCTCGCATTCCTGTCGGATCGCCTCGAGCATCATGTCTGCAGTGCCATCGGTGATCCACCGGGTGGCAAGCACCGTGGTCACCTGCGAGGCCATTACGGTCGTGGCGCGCAGCGCACCCGACAGGCGCTGGGCGCGCCGCGTATCGGGACTTGCCACGTAGGCGGTCCGAAGGCCCGCGCCAAAACTCTTGGCCAGCCCACACAGGTAATAGGTCAGCTCGGGTGCGAGCGCTGCCATGGGGGTGATCTGTTCGCGCGGCAGCATGGCGTAGGCATCGTCTTCGATGATCGGCACGCTGTACTGGAGGGCAATCTCGGCTAATGCCTCGCGCCGGCGTGGCGACACCGTCTGCGACGTGGGATTGAGCAGTGTCGGGTTGCAGTACAGCGCCTTGGGCGAGAGATGCTTGCAAGCCGTCTCGAACTCGGTCGCGCTCGGACCCTGGTCGTCGAGCGACAAGGCATGCAGCTTGATGCCAAGCTGTGCGGCGATGGCCTTGACGCCTGGATAGGTCAGCGACTCCACGCAGACCATTTCGCCCGCCTTCGCCAGCATCGAGAACATGGCGGTGAGCGCAGCATGGGCACCGGGACAGACCAGCACGCGCTCCGGTTCAACTTTCGGCAGTCGCTTTGCCAGCCAGTGGGCGCCTGCGGCCCGATCGGCCGCAGAGCCGCCAAAATCCTGGTAACGCAGCAGCTGGTAGGGATCGCCGCCCTGGAACAGTTCTGCCGCAGCACTTTTGAGGCGCTCGACCAGCACCGCATCATCGGGCTCCGGCGGCATGTTCATGGTCATTTCAAGGCCACTGCCGCCGCGCAGCGGCAGGCTCGGCGCGCTGCCACGGATATAACTGCCCTGCCCCGCCTTGCCATCGATCAGGCCGCGACGGCGCGCCTCGGCGTACGCGCGCGCGACGGTGGTGTAGTTGAGGTCGAGGTCAGCGGCCAGCTCGCGTAGCGGTGGCAGGCGATCGCGCGCCGACAGCCGGCCGCTTTGCATGTCTTCAGCAATCAGATCGGCGATGGCGAGATAGGCCGGCTTGCCACTCGCCTGCATGCGCCGCATCCATTGCAACGTGAGTTTCGACACGATCGTCTCTGCATCCCAAATGGCCAAGCAATGCAACATGCATGCCGTTCGATCGCACAATTTGATCGCATGAAAATGCAATCAAGTTTCTGATGGTTTCTCCTCGATGACACTGATTTTTCGCAGTGATTGCGTCGCCACGCTTGCGATCATGCACAGCAGTTTGCCCCATCAGGGTGCGATCAAGATTCGAATCGGTGCGGCGATCCCGTGCCATGCGTCACCGACGCAAGACGCACAGCGCGGTCGTGCCAGCGCCTAAAAAATATTTTCTGGTTTTTCAAGTTCGCCACTTCGCATTGATTGGAACTTGATCGCATCGGAGCTCTTTCGAATTGGCATATCCGATGCAAGTTGTGGCCGGCACGCAATGCAGGTCCATCGCGTCGCTGGCACCACCGATCAACGCCACACCATCATCTTGGAGCAAACATGCCTGCAGTGACCTTACCGTTTCATCAAAAGGGTGACCACCTCGTCGACTACGAAGAAAAGGTGTTCGAAGACGTCAAGGCCGAACCGGGTGAAAAGGCGCTGGTGACCTTTCACACCGTGGCGTTCGAAGGCTCGATCGGCTTCGTCAATCTGCTGCAAGCCACGCGTTTGAAGAGAAAGGGCTTCGACACCTCGGTGCTGCTGTACGGTCCGGGGGTGACGCTTGGCGTGCAGCGTGGTTTTCCGACGCTCGGTGATGAGGCATTCCCGGGTCACCAGAACTTCAACAAGCAGCTGATCAAGATCATGGAAGAAGGCTCCAAGGTCTATGTCTGCCGTTTCGCGCTGCAGGCACTCTACGGACACGGCGAACCTTCGCTGATTCCAGGCATCATTCCGATCAACCCGCTCGATGTTCTCGATCTGATCTTGCTGCATCGCAAGTCCAACGCGTTCATGCTCAATACCTGGACGCTCTAGACATCATGCCAGCCCGCACCGTCAAGGCAGCTGCGGTTCAACTGGCCCCCGATCTCACCTCGGGGGCCAGAACGCTCGAGAAAATTCTCGACGCGCTCGATGTCGCAGCCAGGGCTGGCGTCGAGATCGCGGTCTTTCCCGAGACGGTGATGCCGTACTACCCGTATTTCTCGTTCGTGCGTGCCCCGCTTCAATCCGGCGCAGAACATTTAAAGCTCTACGAGGAAGCGGTGCTGGTGCCAGGACCGGTGACCCACACCATCGGGGCTGCAGCGCGCCGCCACGGCATGGTGGTGGTGATGGGGGTCAACGAGCGCGACCACGGCACCCTGTACAACGCCCAGCTGATCTTCGACGCCAACGGCGAACTGGTCCTCAAGCGCCGCAAGATTACCCCGACCTTTCATGAACGCATGATCTGGGGCATGGGCGACGGCAGCGGCCTGCACTGTGTCGAGACGGCCGTGGGCCGCGTGGGTGCGCTGGCCTGCTGGGAGCATTACAACCCGCTCGCGCGCTACGCGCTGATGGCCGACCACGAGGTGATCCACTGCGCGCAGTTTCCAGGATCGCTGGTCGGGCCAATCTTTGCCGACCAGATGGAAGTCACCATCCGCCACCATGCACTCGAGTCCGGCTGTTTCGTGATCAACGCCACCGGCTGGCTGAGCGAACAGCAGATTGCTTCCGTGACCACCGACCCCGCCCTGCAAAAGGGATTAAGAGGAGGCTGCCACAGCGCCATCATCTCGCCTGAAGGACGCCACCTGGCAACACCGCTCAGCGAAGGGGAAGGCATGGTGGTGGCCGATCTCGACATGGCACTGATCAACAAGCGTAAACGCATGATGGATTCGGTCGGCCACTATGCGCGGCCCGAACTGCTGCATCTGGTGATGGATGCCAGCGCCCACACCACGCTCAAGACCGGTGATGCAGCGCTGGCAGCAACCGATGCGACGAGCGACACATCCGAAGCTATTCCTCCAGATCCCAAGGTGGCCCTCAATGTTCGAGAAAACCGTCATGACACCGTCCAGCCGGCAGCTGTTGACTGAACTCCAGTCGGTGGGCGTCAAGCTCACCGATGTCACCGCGGGCGTCGCCAGCCGGCGCGGTGGCGCCGGGCCGTCGGATCACAAGGCGGTCACGGTCGACGGCCACACCATCATGGTGCCGGTGCACACCGCCACCGCCTACGTGTCGCCCTTCGTGGTCGATGCGCCGGACCTCGACGGTGCTGCCACGCTCAGGCGGGGCTCGATCCCCATCGGCGTGGTGTCCTTTCCCAAGACACCGCGCTTTTACGCGATGCAGACCTTCGATGGCATTCCGTATTCGCACATCGCGACTTTGCACAGTGCCGATGTTCTCGCCACCACCGTCCTGCAAAGCTGCATCCGTTACGAAAGCCGCAAGAAGTCATGCAAGTTCTGCTCGATCGGCCAGTCGCTCGCGGCCGGCCGCACCGTGTTGCGGAAGACGCCTGAACAGCTGGCTGAAGTGGCGCGCGCAGCCGTGCTGCTCGATGGCGTCAAGCACATGGTGATGACGACCGGCACGCCACCGACCTCGGATCGCGGTGCAGCCATCCTTTGCGAGAGCGCCTTTGCGGTCAAGGCCGCCGTCGATCTGCCGATCCAGGCCCAGTGCGAACCGCCTGACGACGATCAATGGTTCCACCGCATGCGCGCAGCCGGCGTCGACTCGCTCGGCATGCATCTGGAAATCTTGACGCCCGAACTGCGCGCCAGGCTGATGCCAGGTAAAGCCGAGGTGCCCCTTGAGCGCTATATGGAAGCATTCGAGGCGGCGGTCAGCGTGTTCGGTCGCGGCCAGGTGAGCACCTACATCCTGGCTGGTCTTGGCGACAGCAAGGAAACCATCCTTGGCACCTGCAGGCAGCTGATCGACATGGGTGTGTACCCGTTTGTGGTGCCGTTCGTGCCCATCAGCGGCACGCCTTTGGAAGATCATCCGGCGCCCGCGCCAGCGTTCATGAAAGACGTGTTGCAGCCGCTCGGCTCGATGTTGCGTGAGGCGACCCTCAAAAGCAGCGAGATCAAGGCTGGCTGCGGCAAGTGCGGCGCCTGCTCGTCACTTGCGCTCTACGAGTAGCACCATGATCTCGGAACTGCCCATCCTGTACCGCCCGGCCGCCTTCCTGGTCAACCAGGTGACAGCCGACTGGGAACATCAGGCGGCTCTTGCACTCAGACGCGCCGTGTTCTGCCTGGAACAGGGCATCTTCATCAAGGACGACCGAGATGCGCAGGACGAGCACGCCATCACGCTGGTGGCCTTGTCGTGCGTGGCGGGAGAGGTCGATGACGTGGTCGGCACGGTGCGACTGCATCGTGGCCCCGATCCCACTCTGGCGCAGGATTCTGATGCCGCCTCCTCCAGAAACAGCGTCTATTGGGGATCGCGCCTCGCGGTTCATCCGGCAGCACGCGGCGCGGGCCAGATTGGGTCCTGCTTGATCCGGCGCGCGGTGCGCACTGCCGTGACGCTTGGCGCCACACGTTTTTTCGCCCACGTGCAGCTGCAGAACGTGGCGATGTTCGAAGCCCTGCACTGGCATTCGCTTGACACCGTGGTGCTGCACGGCCGGCGCCACGCGCTGATGCAGGCCGATCTGCTGCACTATCCGGCGCTTGGCGACACGAGCGCCCCCGAACTGATCTTTGCCAAGGTGCGCGCGTGAAGGTCGTGGCCCGCCAGCTGCCGCTTGCGACCCTGATCGGGAATCTGCGGAACAGCTCGGCCTTCGCGCACAAGCGCGATATCGCACCGGTACTCGACATGCTGCGTGACACCAGCGCACGCCTCTCAGCGGGCATCGGTGCCGAATGTGTCGACAACGGCGATGACTGCGCTGCTCTTGCAGACGGTCAAGGGGGTTACCTGCTGTTTGCCATGGAAGGCATGGTCGACAGCTTCGTCCGCAGCATGCCCTGGTTTGCAGGCTATTCGGCCGTGATGGTCAACATCAGCGATGTGTATGCCATGGGTGGCAGGCCGCTCGCTGTGATCGATGCGATCTGGAGCCAGGATGCATTAAGTGCCACGCCGGTGTTGAGCGGCATGCGCGAAGCGGCATTGCGCTACGGCGTGCCGCTGGTCGGCGGCCATACCAATCATCGCGCGGCTGCGGCCGGCCTTGCGGTCGCGATCCTCGGCCGCGCCAGCCATCTGCTGGCAGCGTCCGCGGCGCGACCCAAAGACGTACTGGTGATGGCCGTCGATCTGCGCGGCGGCGGGCGGCGCTGTTCGGTTCCGTCGCGGCGGC
>CAZZVZ010000190.1:0-6580 GCA_964657655.1 Gammaproteobacteria bacterium
GTGAATTCAATGCAGTCACGATCAAAGCCTCGTGATCTCGAGCGAGGGCGCCGGCGTCATCAATTTCAGTGCCCATGCACGGCATGCTGATTATCATGAATGCCAGAACTGCGATGTGCCCGAATATCTTCACCACTCAATCTCCCAAGATCTCGATGCCATTCAATCACCGATCGCTCTGACGTCCCTTCTCCCAGCCGCTTCTGGCCGCATGCGGTCAAGCATTGTTGGCGTGGATTCTCTTGAAAATCGACTGTCCAATAAAGAAAACTAGCGCAATTGCTACTGCATAAAATAGCCAGAGGGCGGCAACGCTGATCCCGTTGCCTGGAGCATATGATCCATTTCCGCTAGTCAGAATACCAACGAGTATCGTAATCAGCTGCAACGCCTTAGCGGCGCCACTTTATAGTAAGGATTCCTTACTTTTTACGAGGGCCAAATTGTTAGCAAAGATGACTTCGAAAAACCAGCTAACACGGCCCAAGAGCATTACCGCAGCGGTCGGGTCCACTGAATACTTTGACGTGGAAGCTCGAAATGGGCAGATTGTGTTGACTCCGGTGCGGATTCAGCGCGGAGATGCCGTGCGTGCCAAGCTGGCGGAATTAGGGCTCGAACAGCAGGACATCGCGGACGCTGTAAATTGGGCGCGTCGCGCGCAGGTGGCTAAAAGTTCGCGTAAGAAGTAGTGGCTCCGGCACGCCCGCCTAGGGTCGTCCTCGATACCAACTTGGTTCTTTCCGCGTTGGTTCCCTCACGGGCACCTGACGAACCTCCGGCAAGCCTGGCAGGAACAACGCATCAAGCGATTGGCGATTCGCATGTCGTACTCCGTCTGCAATTCAACCAGAATCTCGGGTCCATCCCGAAGATTAGGCCCAAGCGTAGCGCGGTATCTGCTGTGATGGGACGCAAACCGTTGTTCAGCTCACTAATCCGGCTTGGCGACACATCGATATCCGAATTCAGTTGACGCGCTGTTATTCCCATCGCTTTCATGAAATCTTCTAAGGGAATTTCGCCCGGATGGATTTCATCAAGCAGCTTCACCGTTTTATTTCCTAGTGATAGACGACAATCTCGACCTGATGTAGGCCGTCGGACCGCCAAACAAAACAAATGCGCCGCCGGTCATTGGTTCTAATGCGGTGCTCGGTTTCGCATCAACACGGCGTTGTGACTTCAAAGGTCATCCTCAGGCAAGATCTGCCGCCACGAAATGCTCGGCCACCTGGATGAACGCCTTCACGTTGGGCGATGCGTATTGGCGACCGGGGTATACGAAATGAATATGATTTCCCATTGACTTCGATTTCCATGCGGGCAGAACCGGAAGCAGATGGCCTGCTTTGACAGCATCGGCAGCGAGGAAATCAGGCAGCCACGCGATACCCTCGCCCAGGATCGCCAGAGCCTTGATGGCGAGCAGATCATCCGCCACCACGCGGCCGTTCATCGCCACATCAACCTCTGATTTGCCGTTGCTCAGGCGCAAGGAGTGCATGCCCTTGAAACCCACGAAGGCCAGTCTTGCGAGATTCCTTGGATGCACAGGAGCGCCGACCTGTTCGAGATAGGCGGGCGCCGCCCAGAGCGTTGTGCCGACGTCGAAAAATCGCCTGGCGATGAGCGAGGAGTCTTTCAGCTTGCCGACCCGAATCGCCAGGTCGATACCCTCCCCGATCAGATCGACGACGCGATTCGAAATGAGCAACTCGACCGAAGTGCCAGGATAGCGGGCGAGATAGGCGCGCGTGATGTGCGGCACCACCAGATGACCGATATCTACTGCTGCCGTGACCTTGAGGACGCCGCTCGGCTCGCCCTTGGTCTCCTGCAAGGCCGCCTCACCCAGTTCGATCTCGCGCATGGCGCTGGCGCAGTGGCGAAAATAGGCGACGCCAGCTTCTGTCACGTGCAGCTTTCGCGTGGTGCGCTGGATCAGTTTCACGCCAAGACGCTTCTCCAGTGCGGCCACCTTGGCGCTGACCGTGGTCTTGGGCATGTCGAGCAGGCGCGCCGCGCCAGAGAAGCTGCCGGCCTCGACCACTTTTACAAATACCGGAATTGCCTCGATCCCGTTCATTGTCCCGTATGCTGCATAGTTATTCCTTATTTTGCCGTCTAGTGTACTTGGCATCGGGCGCCCATACTGCATGAATACAAACGCCGGAGGGAAAATATCGTGGGTACCAAAGTCGCCATCATCGGATCGGGAACGGTCGGCAAAGCATTGTTCAAGGGTCTTGCCAAGACCAGCTATGAAGTGCGCTCTGGCGGACGAAGCACCGTCGCTGAGTCGGCAGCATGGGCTGACATCATCATCCTCGCTATCCCGTATGCCGCAACGTTGAATGTGGCCTTGGAACTGAAATCGGCGGCCGACGGAAAAACGGTGGTCGATGTCACCAACGCGCTCACGCCTGACATGCAATTGGCTGTGGGCTTTAGCACCAGCGGCGCTGAAGAACTGCAAAAAGCGCTGCCACGCTCACACGTGGTCAAGGCCTTCAACACCGTGATCGCCAAGCACATGGCAACCGGGCGGGCGGCCGGGCAACAACTGAGTGTGTTCGTGGCGGCAGATGATGAGGTCGCGCGCAATTCCGTGATCGAACTGGCCAATGCCATGGACTTTGACGGTATCAACGCCGGGCCCCTGAAAAATGCGCGCAGCCTGGAACCGCTTGCCTACCTCATCATCCAACTCGGGTTCGCGCAAGGATACGGCGAGGAGATGGGAATCAAGCTGGTGCATTGACGAGGCGCCAGAACTTTGCGCCAAGCACGCAACAACATAATTGATGTGGAGTCATGATGAGCAGGATGCCAGTTTATTTCGTATCGCACGGCGGTGGTCCGTGGCCCTGGATCGACGCCATGCGCGAGAAGTTCGCCGCAAGCGAGCGTGAATTCAAGGCCATTCCGGGACGTCTTCCGGAAAAACCGAAGGGCATCGTCGTCATCACCGGCCACTGGGAAGAGCCGGCCTTTACCGTATCGACCGGCGAGCATCCTCCCATGCTGTACGACTATGGCGGCTTTCCGGAACACACCTATCACATCAAGTATTCAGCACCAGGCTCACCCGCATTGGCCAGACGCGTCGAACAGCTGCTGACGGCCGCGGGCCTGCCGGTACGCGAAGATGCCCAGCGTGGATTCGATCACGGCACCTTCGTGCCGCTTGCACTGATGTATCCGGAGGCCGACGTGCCGGTCGTGATGCTGTCGATCAAGTCGAACTACGACCCCGCCGAACATATTCGTCTCGGTCAGGCGCTTGGCGCGCTGCGCGACGAAGGCGTGCTGATCATGGGGAGCGGCATGACTTATCACAACATGCGCGGCTTCGGGCGCCAGGAATCGATTGGCGTCGCGAGGGATTTCCAGCAGTACCTTGATGCGGCCATCGTCCAGCCCGACCACAACCTCAGGAACGAAATGCTGACTGACTGGGAACACGCTCCGGGAGCGCGCCTCGCCCATCCGCAAGAAGATCATCTGATTCCGTTGATGGTGATCGCAGGTGCAGCAGGTGACGATGCCGGACAGGAAACGCTGGTCGATCACGCTTTCGGCATACCGGTCGCCTCGTACCGGTTTGGCGCCTGACCTGGTCGCCGCGCCTTGGCATCAGCTGCGTTGCCGAACCATTTCAAACAGGCACACCGCTGCTGCAGCCGCGACATTGAGAGACTCTTCGCCACCGGGCTGCGGGATCCGGACGGGATGGGTCTTGTCGAGCAGTGTCTCCTCGATCCCCTGGCCTTCGTTGCCGAAGATCCATGCGACCGGACCTTGGCGCAGGTCGCGATCAAACAGCAGGTCGCCCCGATGCGAGCTGGTCGCGAGAACCGGCACGTCGCTCGCCTCGATCAGCGCTGCCAGTTCCACACCTTCGTACATGGCAAGAGCAAAGTGTGCGCCCATCGCTGCTCGTAGCACCTTCGGACTCCAAACTGCAGCACAAGCCGGCGACAGGAATACTTCGGCCACGCCTGCTGCTGCAGCAGAGCGCAGGATCGAGCCGAGATTGCCCGGATCCTGCAGGCGATCGATCAGCACCGAGTCACGCGTCATCGCTGCAGGCGCGCTGCTGCTCGGCGCGTCAATCACGAACAGCAGTGCCACGCTGTGCTCCAGCAGCGATAACTTGCGATACAGCCGGTCATCGATGACAAGCAGCCTGGACGCATCGACGCGCTCGACGATGGCCGCGATTTCGTCATGCGTTTGCGCGCCTTGCGCGACCACGCAGGTCTGGGGCTGACCGATGCGTTCCAGATAGCGGGCACACAGGTGCGGCCCTTCCAGTATTGTGGCCGCGCTCTGCTTGCGCGCAGACGGCTGCTCTGCCAGACGCTTGATCGCCTTGAAGCGCGGGTTGTCGCGCGATGCGACCTGGCTCACGGAAATAGGGTCAGCGACAGCGCTTCGCGCACGGGCGCAAAACTGCGCCGATGTTCCGGCGACGCACCGTGGGTTCGGAGCGCACTCAGGTGTAAGGCGGTGGCGTAGCCCTTATGTTGGTCGAAGCCATAGTGCGGGTAGTCGACATGCAGACCGCGCATCACATGGTCACGCGCCACCTTGGCGAGCACCGAGGCCGCCGCAATGCTTGCGACCCGCGCATCCCCACCCACCACCGGCTGGCACGGGATCGCAAGCGGCGGCCTGGCATTGCCGTCGATCAGTGCAAATTCGCAAAAGGCCAGCATTTCGACCGCGCGCCGCATGGCGAGCATCGAGGCATGAAAGATGTTGATCGAATCGATCTCCGCGACCGTGGCGTAGGCAACGGCAAAACAGATGGCGCGTTCGCGGATGCGCTCGGCGAGGCGCTCGCGAGTATCAGGATCGAGCTCCTTGGAATCGCGCAATCCGCGGATCGGACGCGCCGGATCGAGAATCACCGCTGCGGCGTAGACCGGTCCTGCAAGCGGGCCGCGCCCTGCCTCATCGACGCCGGCGACGCGCGTGGGCGCACATTCGGAAAAATGCATTACTCCCTTGGGCGGCTTCGATTTCACGGGCGCTGGTGCCTCTGCAGAAATTCCGCGATGGCAGCCGCACTGCGCTCACCGGTATTGCAGCGCAGCTCGAGGTGCATTTCGGTAAAACGCTGCTGCAGGTGCGTGCGGTTGGCGCTGTCGCCGAGCTGAAACGCAAGCGCATCGGCAAGCGCCTTGGGTGTGGCTGCAGACTGGAGAAATTCGGGCACCAGGAATTCCCGCGCAAGGATATTGGGCAGAGCCACCCAGGGAAGGTAGCCCTTGTTTTTCATCATCGCATAGGACAAGGCCGCCATGCGATAGGCAACCACCATCGGACATTTGAAAAGTGCTGCCTCAAGGGTTGCGGTACCGCTTGCCACCAGCGCTGCATCGGCGGCGGCCAGCACCCGGTGGGTACCATGCTCCACCACCAGCACGTCGTGGGCAGCCAGGCGACTGCCCTTGAGCACAATGTCGAAGGTGTGGCGCGCTGCAGCAGTGGCCATCGGCACCAGAAAACGCAACTCGGGTCTTTGTTCTTTCAAAAGCGCGCCAGCCTCAAGAAAAGCCGGCCCGTTGTAGCGGATTTCCGCCAGGCGGCTGCCAGGCAGCAACGCCACCAGCGGCAGGTCCGTGGGCTGGCCCAACCCGGCGCGTGCGCCCTGCCGGTCGGGTGATACGGGTATCACGTCGGCCAGCGGATGACCGACATAGGTGGCCTCGATACCGGCATCGCGGTAGAGCTTTTCCTCAAAGGGAAATAGCACCAGCATGTGATCGACGGCGCGCCGAATTGCGTCAATGCGCTCGCCGCGCCAGGCCCAAAGCGATGGACTGACAAAATGCAGCACCGGGATCCGGTGTGCCCGCAGGCGCATCTCGAGGCCCAGATTGAAGTCGGGCGCATCAACGCCGATAAACGTATCGGGAGGCTTGGCAATCAGCCGGTCGCCGAGTCGTTTTCGAAGCAGCAGCAATTCGGGCAGGCGCGTGATCACCTCGGCGTAGCCGCGTACCGCAAGACGCTCGCTTGATGCGTCGGCCCGAAAACCCGCCGTGCGCATATGGATACCGCCCACCCCATGCGCTGTCAGGGCAGGGAAACGCTCACGCAAGGCCGTGAGCAGCAGCCCTGCCAGCAGGTCACCGGAAGCTTCTCCGGCGACCATGGCAAACTCGGGTGCCACAGCAGCTATCGGATCACGCCGCGGGTCGCGGCTGTCAGGAAGTCGGAGAACACAGCCAATACCTGGCGCGACGCAGCGTCGGCATCGACCGCCAGATCCGCAATCGCCAGCTTGGCGTCCTGATACGACAGCTGCTGGCGATACAAAAGGCGATAAACCTGACGCACAGCAGACAGCGTATCGGCGCTAAACCCGCGCCGCTTGAGACCTTCGACGTTGATGCCGCGCGGCTCGGCGGGCGCACCGCTGCACAGCACATAGGGTGGCACGTCCTGATTCAGATAGCTGTGGGCGCCGACCATCACGTGCGCACCAACCTTGACGTACTGGTGCACGCCCGTCAGGCCGCCGAGGATGGCCCAGTCGCCGATCTCGACATGGCCGGCCAGCTGG
>CAZZVZ010000191.1:0-6548 GCA_964657655.1 Gammaproteobacteria bacterium
CCCCAATCCAGATTCGAATCAGCGCTTCAAAGAAGGCAGGGCTCGGGCTTGGTCCCAGTACCAGATGCCCGTTGTAGGAAATGCTGGTTCCAGTCGCGGGGTCGTAGTCGTAGGTGATGACATCGCCAGTCCGAAGATGCGGCAGTGTGACCGACAGCTGTCCGAGCTGCACCAATTCGAGGCCAATCGTCCGGGTCTGTTCGCGTGTTGAATTGCGACGCACGCCAGTGAGAAAGGCGTCGCCGAAATCATCGCTCGAGATGTCGCGCAGCAGCACCAGCCAGATTCGTTTGGCGCCTGGCGCTGCGATCACCTCGTCGAGCGTCGTGCACACCCTTTGCAGATACAGACCGCAGACATAGACCGAAAAACCGAACCTTTTGCGGATACCAACGCCATTGAGGTTGAGCGTCTGGCCGGCAAACTTCACCTGCTCAGCAACCGGCACGCCGGATATTTCGGTGTTGCTAAATGCAGGCCGCTGCGCGCCAAGCGTGGCGAGCGCCGCAATTGCCAGCGTCGCCTCGCGCCGCCTCATAATGCACCACCTGGTTGACCGGGCCACCGGCAGTAACATGGAGTGCGCTGCTTGCTCGAGAGAGTGACATCAACAGAGAACATGAGCACCTTTCAGGATGCATGTGACCATTTCAATCTACCCATCGCTTAGCCACTCAAGGTGATCGTTCTGTTTCTCTTTTGTGATGTTGCTGTTACGCCGGCGATTGGCAACGCCCTTTCGCCGGAATCAGTCACTTCGTGATGCACCTGCCCCTGCTTTTGGGTGGACCCGCTTTGATCTGGGTCATCGCGCTGCTTTCGGTCGCTGCAGTGATCGTGCGTCCGTTCGGGTGGCCAGAAGCCGTCTGGGCGGTGGCTGGAGCCGCGCTTCTGACAATCTGCGGCCTGCTCTCCGTCGCTCAGGTGATGAGCGCGTTGGCCAAGGGTACCGATGTCTATTGCTTTCTGATTGGCATGATGCTGCTCGCCGGTCTGGCGCAGCGTGAAGGTCTGTTTGACTTCGTCGCAGCCGTGGCCGTGAAGCAGGCTAAAGGGTCTGCCAGCCGGCTGTTCGTTCTGGTGTACCTGGTGGGTGTCGTCGTGACCACGTTCTTGTCCAACGACGCGACCGCAGTGGTGCTCACGCCTGCGGTCTACGCAGCAGCGCGCGCCGCCGGCGCCAAGCCGCTCCCCTATCTTTTCATCTGCGCCTTCATCGCCAACGCCGCCAGTTTCGTGCTGCCCATCTCCAATCCGGCCAATCTGGTTGTGTTCCGGGGCGATATGCCGACCCTTTGGGCCTGGCTGGCGCAGTTCGCACTCCCCTCGCTGGCGTCGATCGTGGCGACCTTCTTGGTGCTGCGCTGGACGCAGCGGTCCCATTTGAAGGAGCAGGTCTCGACTGAGGTAAAGATCCCCGCACTGTCAGTCACCGGCAAGCTGAGCGGCATCGGCATTGCAGTCACAGCGCTGGTGCTGCTTGCTGCCTCGTCATTTGGAATCGACCTTGGCCTGCCGACGCTGATCGCCGCAGCAATCACTGCTGCTGTGGTCCTGCTGCTCAAACGTCAGGGTCCGGGAGCGTTCGTGCGCAGCATCTCGTGGAGCGTGATCCCGCTCGTCGCGGGCCTTTTCGTGCTGGTGCAAGGCATCGAGTCAACTGGCGTCATGAGCGTCATGGCCACAGCGCTCGGTCGTGCCGCGGAGGTCTCGAGCGTGTCGACTTCGCTCGGCCTGGGAGCAGCACTTGCCGTGCTCTGCAACCTGGTCAACAACCTGCCGCTCGGTCTTGTCAGTGGCACGGTCGTGCAACTCGCGCATGTGCCGCACATGGTCAGCGGCGCGGTGCTGCTTGGCATCGATCTCGGCCCCAACCTGTCGGTCACGGGGTCGCTGGCGACCATTCTGTGGTTGCTCGAACTCAGAAAGGAGGGTGAGCATGTCACCGCCCTGGAATTCCTGAAGCTCGGCTGCCTTGTGATGCCGCCGGCCTTGATTGTGTCGCTCGCAAGCCTGCTTGTCTGTTCCGCAGCGCTGCGCTGACGCGCTCGCACCAGTGCGCTTTTCGTGCTTCGGATCAGCGTGCCTGTTGAGTGAGCCAGTGCCGCAAGGTCATCACGGCGCGCAGCGTCATGCCGCTTGCAACCGGGTCGATCGGCATCTGTTGCGAAGACACTTTGGCGATCACCAGCTGATTGTCAGCGTCGACGAACAGGTTCTGGCCATGGATGCCCATGGCGAACTGTATCTTGGGCGCCTGCTCGATGACGTACCAGCCGCTTCGGTAGCTCATCTTCAGTGGCGCGAAGGCGCTCGCGAATTCGCCGCTGTCCCAGGCTGCCTTGTCACCCATGCTCACGATATCTTCAAGCCATGCTTTCTCGACGAGCTGGGTGCTGCCGACCTGGCCTTGGTCCACGATCAGCTGTCCAACACGTGCCAGATCGAGCAGCGTGGTGCAAAGGCCGCCGGTACAGCGCGCAGCGCCATGCCGGTCGAGCGTGATGAACGCGTCGTATCTCGCGTGCAACGGCTGCCACAACAGACGGCTCAGAAGTGCGGCGAAGTTCTCGCCGCTGGCGCGCTCGATGGCCCAGCCGAGCAGGTCCGTGTTGGCTGAGACGTAGCTAAAACTTCCACCATGTGGCAACAGTGGCGCATGCATGTTGGCGAAGAACGCATGCAAGCCAGGCAAGGGATGCTGTGCGGGCACCGGCTCCCAGCCTGCTGCTGCGGCGTATGCCGCTGAATCACTGGCGTCGAGCTTGATGCCTGTGCGCATGTCGAGCAGGTCGCGCAGCGTGGCACCCTGGTAGGCCGTGTGCGCAATTTCCGGCACCAGGCTCGACACCGGGGCATGCACATCGAGCGTTCCGTTCGCGCACAGGATGCCAGCCAGCAGTCCGACCACCGATTTGGTGGCCGACATGATGATGTGGCGCGAATCGCGCGTCATGCCATGCGCGTAGAACTCGTACACCAGCTTGCCCTGGTACAGGATGACCAGCCCATCGGTATCGGTGCGTGCGAGAAAATCCCTCAGCGCAAGTGACTCTCCGCCGCCCACGGGGATCACGACCTGATCAAGCGGCAAGAGATTGGTCGCGAACGCCGCCTCAGACGACGCGTGGGCCTTGACCGCACCGGTTGCCATCAGCTGGTCGACGTGATGAAACGCCCAGTGACTGTGCGGCTGCTGGCGCCAGTTCGACAGCTCTGCCTTTGGGGTGATGTCTGCGTTGCTCATTGAGGACAAAAACCAGGAAGCGGGCTAAAAAAGGGCGGGGCCGGTCAGTGCGCGCGCGGCCCGCCCTGCGATCCTTAAACCCTGGTTGCTGGCTAGTGCGCGGTTGCGGGTGCGGCCGGTGCGGTGCTTGCGGCCGGGGGCGCTGGCGTGCCAGCCGCGGGGGGAGGAACGGTGGCGGCGGCCGGAGCAGCAGGTGCCGGGCGCGCTGCGGCGGCGGCGGCTTGCTGCTGCTGCTGCTGCAGTTTGGCGTTTTTTGCTGCTTCATGATGGCCGATCGCGCAACCAGCCGCAGCACCGAGCACCGCATGATGCCCTGCAACGTGGCCGGCGACGCCGCCCACCGCGGCGCCCTTGAGGCAACCGTCCGCCTGGGCTGACGTTGAGATCGAGACAAGGAGTGCGCCTGCAATCAGGCATGAACGAGCAGTGTTCAAGGAAAGTCCTTCGAGTTCGGTTTCAGTAAACCGATGATACCGCGCCCGTCGTCAGCGCGAATCCTGGCGTGACTCGAATTCGGCCAGGTCATTTTCGATGGCGTAACGCGTCAGCTCGGCGTTGGTGTGCAAATGCAGCTTTTCCAGCAGCCGGGCGCGATAGACACTGACCGTCTTGACCGATAGAAACAGTCGCTCGGCGATCTGCGTGCTCGACAGGCCCGATCCTATCATGCGCAGGGTCTGGAACTCGCGGTCCGAGAGTTTCTCGTGCAGCGGCGCATCGCTCGGATTTTCGACCCGGTCGGCGAGCTGCTCGGCAAGCTCTGGGGTGATGTAACGGCGCCCCGCGGCCACCAGACGAAGAGCTCCATTGAGATCTTCGGCCGCTGCTGACTTGTTCATGTAACCAGATGCCCCAGCGCGCATGGCGCGGATCGCGTACTGGTCTTCCGGGTGCGAACTCAGCATCAGAACCGGCAGACGCGGCCATTCCTTCTTGATCTGCTTTAACACCTCGATGCCATGCTTGCCTGGCAAGGACACGTCGAGCACCACCGCGTCGCATTCGACCTGGCGCAGAGCACGCATGGCTTCGGGCCCATCGCGCGTCTCGGCGACGCAAACGATGTCGCCGGAATCCGAGAACATGCTGATCAGGCCCTTGCGCACGATCGAATGGTCATCGACGATGACGATGCGGATCATTTGTGTCCAACCGCCTGTCTTGCGGGTTTGTAGGGCACGCCGATCATGACGGTCACGCCACGGCCGCGCAGTGAATCGACTTCCATCCAGCCGCCAATCGACTGGATTCGTTCGCGCATGCCAAGCAGTCCGAAGCCGCCTTCGCTATCGGCGCGCACGTTCTGCAGGCCACGCCCGTTGTCGCGAATCTCAAGCGTCAGCTCGCGCGAGCGCACGAACAGCACGATCTCGACTTCGGTCGCGGCTGCGTGCTTGGCGATGTTGGTGAGTGCTTCCTGGACCACGCGGAACAAGGAGATGGAAACCCGATCGCCGAGTTCGGGTTCGTTACTGGGCGGAACAAACTCGCAGCGCACCCCGTAGCGTCGCTCGTGCTCAAGTGCCAGCCAGTGTATGGCGGGTACGATGCCCTGATCGAGAATGCTCGGGCGCAACGCCTTGGCAATGCGGCGGCTGATCGATCCGGTGTCCTTGATGAGACGCTGCAGATCCTCGAAGCGGCTGGCGATCTCCGGGCGCGCAGCCGCGATGTCGACCAGCTCGCGCTTCAGCCAGGCGACATCCATCTGCAGACCGGTCAATGAACTGCCGATATCATCGTGGATCTCGCGCGCGATGGTGGCGCGCTGCTCTTCTTCGATCAGGAAGATATGGCTTGAAAGATCGCGCAGGCGCTGTTCGGAAGCGACCAGATCGATTTCTGCGCGCTTGCGCTCGGAGATATCGGTCAGCACACCGATGTGTCCAGTGAGCTCGTCATCTTCGTCGTACTGCGCCAGCATCTGGCCGATGATCCAGGTGACATGCCCATCGGGTCTGACGATGCGCGTTTCGAAGTCAAGCGGCGTGTCGTGGGCCGAGGCAAAGGCTTCGGTTGCCTGATAGGCGGCTGTGTCGTCTTCGATGCGCAGCGCGATGCGCCAGTCGCGGCCGGTGACCTGCTCGGCGCTCAGGCCGGTGATCTGGCGAAAACGCTCATTTGCATACATCACCTGCTGGGCAATGTTGGTCAGATAGATCCCGACCGGGGCCAGTTCCGTCAGCATGCGAAAACGGTTTTCGCTGTCCTTGAGGGCGAGCTGGGCCTCTTCGGTGGCCGCGCGCAGTTCGACACTCGTGATGGCGCGCGAAATGGCCGGGCCGAGCCGTCCGAGGCGGTCCTTCTGGACCACGTCGGAAGCCCCATCGAGCAGTAGCTGCACTGCAGCACTTTCACCGATGTTGCCAGACACGACGATGATGGGAGGCGCATGGCGCATCTTGGCCACCAGCGCTAGCACGTCATTGGACGTAAAGCTCGGCAGGCGATGGTCACACACCACCGCATCCCAGCGGGCGTTGCTCAAATGCGCACGTAGTCCCTCTTCGCTATCCGTGAAGGTGGCCTGGCACGACAGTCCGCTTGATTCCAGGAACAGGCCGATCAGCTCGCGGTCCGCTTCGTCGTCCTCAATCACGAGGATGGCGAGTGTGTCAGTCAGGTGCGGGTGCGGATAGGGATGCGGGGCGTTCATTTGGGGCAATCAACGGTACAACCGTCTGGCTGGATGTGACGTCGAAACGGCACCTTTGCGCCATTCGCTCACCAGCGATGGACGCGGTATGTGGAGTTGCACTGCCACCGTTCGACTTCTTGATTGAATTTATACCAGTGATTGGCCTAAAGTTCTTGCAGTTTTGGTCGAATAGAGGATGTCTACGCGTACGACCGTTGCGCATTGCACGGCATGCACAAATCCCCCGATTAGCAAGTAAGGCAATCACTTAGTTGGTGCCAGCCAAATCGACCCGATGATTGCCAATTGCCCTGACTCTTTGAGAATGCCGTACGCTGCTTGATATGATGAATGCCACGACACAGCGAGACCGCCCGCAGTGCCTATGCCTAAGAAGGCCGCATGAGTGACGCAATCGCATCGCTAGCGCAGGACGTGACGGAAAGTCGCACGTCTGCTTCCGACGAGATCTTTCTCGCGCGTCAGCCAATCCTCAACAGTCAGCAAAAGCTGGTCGCCTACGAACTGCTGTTTCGTGGCGGCCCGGTCGATCACGCGGTGGTGACCGACCACCTGCTTGCCTCCTCGACCGTGGTCCACAACGCTTTCTACGGAATGGGGATCAGCGCCGTGCTGGGCAAGGCGCATGGCTATATCAACGCC
>CAZZVZ010000192.1:0-6507 GCA_964657655.1 Gammaproteobacteria bacterium
AGCGTTTCGTGCCACCCATCATCGTCGTCAACCAGAACATCGACACTAGCGACATGACGCAGGCCCTCACGGAGCAGTGCGGTCACAAGGTGCAGATTGTGCGCCAGCCGCAGAGCCAGCGCCGCTCCTGGCTTGATATGGCCGAGCGGAACGCGGCGCTGTCGCTGGCACGCCTGCTGGCGGAGGAGGGTTCGCAACAGGCGCGCACGCGCGCTCTGGCCGAGACGCTTGGCCTTGAAAACGAACACACCGATCTGGACGAATTGCGCATCGAGTGCTTCGATGTCAGTCACACCGGCGGTGAAGCAACCCAGTCGTCGTGCGTGGTTTTTCACCATCACGCCATGCAGCCGAGCGAATACCGGCGCTACAACATCGCAGGCATCACACCTGGAGATGACTACGCCGCGATGCGTCAGGTGCTGAGCCGGCGCTACGAGAAGGTGGTCAACGGCGAAGGTCTGATGCCCGATGTGGTGCTGGTCGATGGCGGCAAGGGACAGGTCGAGTCGGCCCGCCAGGTGTTTGCCGAAATCGGCCTTGATATCGGTCTGATTGTGGGCGTGGCCAAGGGCGAGGATCGTAAAGTCGGCCTGGAAACACTGATCTTTGCCGATGGCAGGGCTGAGCAGACGCTTGGCAAGGAATCACAGGCCTTGATGCTGGTCGCACAGATTCGGGATGAAGCGCACCGCTTTGCCATCACTGGCATGCGCGCCCGGCGTGCCAAGACCAGAACCACGTCCCGGCTCGAGGAAATCGAGGGAATCGGCGCCAAGCGGCGTCAGAAATTGCTGGCACGGTTTGGCGGACTGCAGGGGCTGGTTGCGGCGAGCATCGATGAAATTGCCACGGTTGACGGCATTTCGCAGGCGCTCGCCGAACAGATCTATCGGCAGCTCCATTAAGAGGGTCGGCCCGCCCGGCTATAATCGGCCCACTGTCGCGCGTGGCGCTGCCACTTCTTATGCCTTTTAACGTCCCGATTTTCCTCACATGGCTGCGCATTATCCTGATCCCGCTGGTGGTGGGCGTGTTCTATGTGCCCGACAGCTGGATCAATGTGCCACAGAAGGACGCGGTGGCGACCATCGTTTTCGTGGCAGCGGCCCTGACAGACTGGCTTGACGGCTGGCTGGCGCGGCGCCTCAACCAGACTTCACGTTTCGGCGCATTTCTAGATCCGGTGGCCGACAAGCTGATGGTGACGGCAGCCCTGTTGGTGCTGGTTGCCTATCCATCGGAGAATGGCGACCCGCATCGCCTCAATGCGGTCATCGCCCTCATCATTGTCGGACGCGAGATTACCATCTCGGCGTTGCGCGAATGGATGGCGCAGATCGGGGCGTCACGTAGTGTCGCCGTCAATTCGCTTGGCAAGATCAAGACCATCATGCAGATGGTGGCGATTCCCATGCTGCTGTTTGACCGCTATTTCCTGTTCTTCAATGCGCATCAGGTCGGAACCTGGCTGATTTACTGCGCCGCCGTGCTGACCGTGTGGTCGATGCTTTACTACATGCGTCTTGCATGGCCACAGATCGCCGCCAAGATCGACGCCTGAGTCTGATTTGAATTACGCCTTGATCCCTGCTGCCGGAAGTGGTTCGCGTATTGGCGCGGGACCTGCCAAGCAGTACCGCGAGATTGCAGGCCAGCCCATGATCTGCCACGCGCTCGAGACCTTCGCTGCGTGCGCCGCCATCGAGCGTGTGTTCGTGGTGATTGCGAAGGATGACGCCGAGTTCGCCAGACTGCCGCTGTCTCTTGTTGCGCGATCCCGTTGCGAAGCACTTGCGGTGGGCGGACCATCACGCCACGCCTCAGTTGAAAACGGCCTCAACGCCCTGGCAACGCGTGTCGAGCCTCTCGACTGGATCCTGGTGCATGACGCGGCTCGACCGGGCCTGAGCCAGGACCTGCTCAGCCACCTGATTGAACGTGTCGCCGACGATGCAGTCGGCGGCCTGCTGGCCATGCCGCTGGCTGACACCTTGAAGCGCGAACGTGAAGGCGCCGCGCCGCGTAGCGCTGCCACCGTGCCACGCGGTGGATTGTGGCAGGCGCAAACACCACAGATGTTTCGCCATCAGACTTTGCTCGCAGCCCTGGCGCAGTCGCGTGTGCGCGGTGAGGCGGTCACAGACGAGGCCAGCGCCATCGAGCAGGCCGGTCTCGAACCTTTGCTGGTGCTGGGTTCAGCGCGCAATTTCAAAGTGACTTACCCCGACGATATGGCGCTCGCCGATCTCCTTCTGAAAGAACGCTCATGACGGCGTCACCGCAACAGCTGCCTGCCTTGAGGGTGGGGCAGGGCTATGACATTCATCAACTGGTCGAGGGGCGCCCGCTCATCATTGGCGGGGTCACCATTCCGCACACCAAGGGATTGCTGGGCCACTCCGATGCCGACGTGCTGCTGCATGCCGTGACGGACGCGCTGTTGGGTGCGGCCGGGCTGGGCGACATCGGACGCCATTTTCCAGACACCGATGCGGCCTTCAAGGGCGCCGACTCGCGCGTGCTGCTGCGTGAAGCGATGCGGCGCGTGGCCGAGCGCGGCTACCTGATCTGCAACGTCGATGCCACAGTGATCGCCCAGGCACCGAAGCTTGCTTCATATCTGCCTGCCATGATCGAACTGATGGCAGCTGATCTCGGCATCGAGCCTTCGCGCATCAACCTGAAAGCAAAAACGGCCGAGCGCCTCGGTGCGCTCGGCCGCCAGGAAGGCATCGTGGCCCAGACCGTGGTGCTTCTGGCAGGGCCAGCCGCCTAGACGACACCTTCGGCGCTGAGCACCTGTGATGCGGCATTGACCACGGCTGCGATGCGACCGATGTCGCGCAGCTGGTTCAAATCAAGGCCGGCCTTCTTCAGTCCTTCGAAATGCGAGGCCACGCAGAAGTGGCATTTGCCGACGATCGATGCCGCCAAAGCGTACATCTCAAACAGCTTCGGCTCGACGCCGCCGTGGGTTGCATAGGCGTTCATGCGCAGCTGTGCGGGCAGCGTGCGCAGTTGCGCATCGCCAGTCATTTCGACGTATGGATACCAGACGTTATTCATGCCCATGAGCGATGCGGCAGTGAGTGCGGCGTCGCGTTCGGCCTCCGGCAGATCGCCCGAAGACTTGAAGGCGTTGACCAGGAACTGGTTGCGCGTAGCGAACGCCGCAGCGAGGGCGACACCTAGCGCCTGATTGGCGGCCAGCGACGAGCGCGCGATTGTGCCGTCGATGTTCAAACGGATGTCCTTGGCGTAATCGGGAATCTTCTCTTTGATGTTGGTCAGTGCGTCCATGTTTTGCTCTTTGAGGAAAAATGGGCCGGCTCAGCCGGCCCCTGATGCACTTGATTGACTGCGTTACAGCGTGCTGCCACCGACGCTGCGATTGCATGGGCACAGCTCATCGGTTTGCAGACCGTCAAGCAGGCGCAGGATTTCATCGGTATTGCGACCGACATTGAGGTTGTTGACCGACACGTGCTGGATGGTGTTGTCCGGATCGACAATGAAGGTGGCACGCAGAGCCACGCCTTCGGTGCGGTCACGCACACCAAGCATGTCGACCAGCGATCCCGAAACATCGCCGAAGCTGTAGTGGTTGAGCTTCGACAGGTCCGGATGCTCCCTGCGCCAGCCGAGTTTGCTGAACTCGTTGTCGACCGAGCCGCCCATCAGCACGGCGTCCCGATCGGCGAAATCGCTGGCAAGCTTGTCGAACGCCACAATTTCGGTCGGGCACACGAAGGTGAAGTCCTTGGGGTAGAAATAGATGATCTTCCACTTGCCCGGAAAAGACTTCTCGGTGATGGTCTCAAAGGCAGAGACGCCGTTTTCCTCGTGATGATTGAAACCTGGCTTGGCTGCGGTAACCTTGAAAGGCTCAAGCGTATCGCCGACTGTTTTCATGTATTGCTCCTGTATTGCGGTTGAAGTTGCTCGGAAGGTTCGATAGACGCGGCTTCACTGCCGCTGCCCACATAGGACTATGCCTAGACAGAGAAATGGCTATCGAATTCCATATTTCAATCGCTAAAATGCTATAAAGACAATAAATAGCAACTAGTTTCGCGGCGCCGCAAAAATCAGCCGCGCCGCGAGGCCGATGCCGCGTCCGGTGGTCAGTTCGAAGCGGGCACCGTGGCGCCGCGCAATGCGCTCGACGATGGCCAGACCAAGACCGGCGCCGCTCGCCTGGCTGCGCGCCTCGTCGAGCCGCGTGAAAGGACGCTTGAGCCGCTCCAGGTCACCTGGCGGTACGCCGACCCCGTGATCGGTCACCGACAGCCAGGGGGTGCTGCCGCCGCCGACCTCGATTTCGACATCAGCGCGCTCGCTGCCGTGCGTCTTGCCGTAGCGGCGCGCGTTCTCGACCAGGTTCAAGATCACGCGCTTGAGATCCATGGCGTGCCCGGCAATCGGTCGTGCATCGCCCAGGCGCGTGATCACCTGCAGATCATTGCCTTCAGGCAATTGCATCACCACCTCTTGCACCAGCTCGGCCAGGTTGACTTCGCTCAAGGTCGAGCGCTGGTTCATGGGTCTCGCGTAGTCCAGGAACTGACCGATGATGGCATCCATCTGGTCCACGTCTGCGCTCATCGCCTGGCGCGTGGCATCGTCGAGCTGGTTGATTTCAACTTCGAGCCTTAGCCGTGTCAGTGGTGTTCGCAGGTCGTGCGAGATGCCGGCGAGCAACAGCGCGCGATCGGCCTCGATGCGTTCCAGGTCCGACACCATGACGTTGAAGCTGCGATTGGCAGCGCGGATTTCGTTGGGCCCCTTGTCTGGCAGCGGCGCCGGACGCGCCCCGCGGCCGATCGCGACCGCCGCATCTGCCAGGCGCTTGAGAGGCATGTTGACCAGCCGGCTGATGACCGCCGCGCCCAGTAGCGACAGGGCCAGTGTGCCGATGGCCCAGCCCAGCCACTGGATATGCGGCAGGTTGTCGAGGCGACTGGAATCGAACGCCACCCAATAGCCGTCATCATCGATGGCGAAGCTGACCCAAAGGCCGCTTTGTCCGTTGACCAGCAAGCTGATGCGCGTATCGGCACCCAGGCGTTTGCGCACCGATTTTGCGATCTGCCGCAAGAATGTGACGTTGGGCAGAGACTCGATCTGGTCGGTGGGTTCCAGTGGGTAGATACGCACCCCTTCGTTTTGCGCCAGGTCGATCAGCAGCGCGCGACGCTTTTCGGGATCGGAATGAATCAGTGCGGACTGCGTCAGATTGACCACGCTGACGATCAGTTCAGCCGCCTGCTCTGCCCGTGGGGTTCGCTCCAGAATGCGAAAGCTCTGATAGGAGCCGACGATACTGGCGGCGATCAAAACGGCGATGAGAAGGAAGGTCCTCCAGAACACACCGCCTGGCGACCAGCTATTGGCCAAGCTGCTCGGAGCTGGCGCTCGCGTCGCCCGCAGGCGGGCGATCTTCGTCGGGGATGAAGACATAGCCCAGGCCCCACACCGTCTGGATGTAGCGCGGATTGGAAGGGTCCGGCTCGATCAGCTTGCGAAGGCGCGAGATCTGCACGTCAAGACTGCGATCGAAAACTTCGTATTCGCGCCCGCGCGCCAATTCCATCAGCTTTTCGCGCGATAGCGGCTGACGCGGATGACGCGCGAACGCCTTCATGACGGCGAACTCACCAGTGGTCAGCGACTTGGTTTCGCCGTCGTGTTCAAGCGTGCGCGTCTTGAGATTGAGGCGGTAAGGCCCAAACTGGAAAATATCCATGTCGAAGGCAGGAGCACCAGGTGCCTCGGGCGCACCGCGCCTGCGCAATACGGCGTGGATGCGTGCCACCAGTTCGCGTGGATTGAATGGTTTCGGAAGGTAATCGTCGGCGCCCAGTTCAAGGCCGATGATGCGATCGACCTCATCCCCCTTGGCTGTCAGCATGATGATGGGGGTGGTATCGTTGCCGCCACGCAGGCGCCGGCAGATGGTCAGGCCGTCTTCACCTGGCAGCATCAGGTCGAGCACCAGAAGGTCGAAGCGCTCCCTGGTCCAGAGCTTGTTCATCGAGGCGGAATTCTCCGCGAGGAACACGTTGAAGCCCTGTTCGGTCAGATAGCGACGCAACAGATCGCGCAGGCGCTGGTCATCGTCGACGACCAGTATCTTGTATGCTTGAGTGGCGGTTTGCATGCGCGAATGTTATGCGTATGGCATGTGCTTGTCACGTTGCTCGGCAGTTTCATCGCATGGGAAACAATGTGTTACAAATGCGCGCGGCTTGCAACCCTGATCAGGGGCAGACGCTTCTACACTGCAGGCATCGCCATCTGGTTGTCGCGCGCACTTTGCGTGAAATGCTTGACCTCGATATGAAAACTCCGCTGTTGCGTTTGGTCCTGATCATCGGCGTCACCATCTTGCTCTTGATGGCGGGCGTCGCTTCGGCAGGCCCGCGCGGGTATGCGCCTCGTCGTGCCCCGCCGGCCAGGGAGGCAGCTCCAGCCGCAGCGCGTCCGGCTGAAGTGCGCCCGCCT
>CAZZVZ010000193.1:0-6443 GCA_964657655.1 Gammaproteobacteria bacterium
GACCGGAGCCCGGCAAAAGGTCGCCAACTACGCCGGCGTGACCGTCGAGCGCAAGGAAGGGCGCTTTACCACGGCGCACGGCCGTCAGGTCAGGCTGCTTGACCTGCCAGGCGCCTACAGCCTGCATGCCATGAGCGCTGACGAAGCCATCACGCGTGACGTGGTGCTCGGCGCGCGCGCTGACGAAGGCCGCCCTGATCTGGTGGTCTGCGTCACAGATGCGACCAACTTGAGACTCAATTTGCGACTGGTGCTCGAAGCGCGCCGGCTTGGCCTGCCGATGCTGGTGGCGCTCAACATGAGCGACGTGGCAAGGAGCCGCGGCATCAGCATCGATCTGGCGCGCCTGGAACAGGAACTTGGCGTGCCCGTGGTCGAGACGGTGGCGGTCAAACGCGAAGGAGCGCAAGGGCTCTTGAGGGAGATCGATGACTGGATTGCGGCGCATCCAGCGTTTGCCAAGCGCACTGATGCAGTGACCCTCGAGCAACTTGGCGATGCGCTCGACACCCAGGCCGAAGTGCGCCGCATTCTCAAAGCCACGGTCGAGCAAGCGGTGCTCGACACACGCTTCGAAGACACGCTCGATCGCATCGTGCTGCATCCCATATGGGGCATGCTGGTGCTGCTGGTCACCCTGTTCTTGATGTTCCAGGCGGTATTCAGCTGGGCACAGTGGCCGATGGACCAGATCAAGAACGGCGTCGATGCTTTCGGCGCGATGCTGGCCCAGGTGATGCCGGCTGGCATCCTCGAGAGTCTTCTGGTCGATGGCGTGATCGCCGGCGCTGGCAGCGTGCTGGTGTTTTTGCCCCAGATTCTGATCCTGTTTCTTTTTATCTTGGTGCTGGAAGATTCCGGCTATCTGCCGCGCGCCGCATTCCTGTTGGATCGCGTGATGGGAACGGTCGGTCTGTCGGGCCGTTCCTTCATCCCGCTGCTGTCGAGTTTCGCGTGCGCCATTCCTGGCGTGATGGCCACACGCACCATCACCAACCTGCGCGATCGTCTGGTGACCATCATGATCGCGCCGCTCATGACGTGTTCTGCGCGGCTGCCGGTCTACACCCTCATCATCGGCGCCTTCGTGCCGGCGCGCCCGGTCGCGGGCATCTTCAACCTGCAGGGCCTGGTGCTGTTCGTGCTCTATCTCGCGGGCATCCTGTCGGCCATGGGCGTCGCCTTCGCGATGAAGCGGCTGCGCGGCAAGACCTTGCATCATTCTTTGCTGCTGGAACTGCCCTCGTACCGCTGGCCGAATCTGCGCAACCTGGCGATCGGTCTTTACGAACGCGCCAAGATTTTCATTTCACGGGTTGGCACCATCATCTTGTCGATGATGGTGCTGCTGTGGTTCATCTCGACCTTTCCGGCAGCCCCCGCGGGTGCACCGGGCCCTGCGATCCAGTACAGCCTGGCCGGCATGATCGGGCGCGCGCTGCAGCCGGTGTTCGCGCCGCTCGGCTTTAACTGGCAGATTTCGATCGCGCTGATCCCGGGCATGGCCGCACGCGAGGTGGCGGTGGGTGCACTCGGGACGGTCTATGCGCTGTCAGACAGTGGCGAGGAAGTGGCGCAGCACCTGGCGCCTCTCCTGACCGCACAGTGGTCGCTGGCCACCGCGTTCTCGCTGCTGGCCTGGTATGTGTTCGCACCTCAATGCATCTCGACCCTGGTCGCGGTCAAGCGTGAAACCAACACCTGGCGCTATCCGCTGCTGATGGCCGGATATCTGCTCGGGCTCGCCTACCTTGCATCTTTCATCACCTTCCAGGTGACGAGCTATCTGAGCCGCTGATGCAAACCGTCCTGGTTGACCTGATCGTGCTGATCGCGGCGTGCTACGCCGCCTTCAAGTTCACGCCGCGTGCGGTGCGCGAGCGTCTGGCGCCCCATCTGGCAGCGCTTTGCACCCGCTTGCACATGCCAAAGGCCCTGGTCCGACGCCTCGAGCAGAAGATTGCAACGGCTGGCGGCTGTGGCAGCTGCAACAGCTGCAATGCGTGCGCAACCGACCCGGTGGCAGAGCCTTCGAGCCAGTTACGCGGCATTCCCATCAAGGTCGAACAGGTCAAGCGCAGCTAGCCTGTCAGGCGGGCATCTACAGCTGGTTGAGCCCGAGCACGTCGCGCATGTCGTACAGGCCGGCCCTGGCCGCCACCACGAAGCGCGCGGCCAGAAGGCTGCCATCGGCATATGCGCTGCGGCTGCTGGAGCGGTGCGTCACTTCAATGCGCTCGCCTTCGCCGAGAAAAACAGCCGTGTGTTCGCCAATCACATCGCCGCCGCGCAGCGCCGCAAAGCCGATGGTGCCGCGCGGCCGGATGCCGGTATGGCCGTGGTTGGGCGGCATGCGCAAGGCTTCGAGGGTCGAGCCGCGTGCATGAGCGATCACTTCTCCCATCTTGAGCGCTGTGCCAGACGGCGCATCGATCTTGTTGCGATGATGCATTTCCACAATCTCGACGTCGTAGTCGGCAGGCAGGGTGCGCGCCGCCAGCGCCAGCAGCGCCAGCGACAGGTTGACGCCCACGCTCATGTTGGGGGCGAGCACGATCGCGAGTTCGCGTGCCGCGTCGAGGATCTGCTGGCGTTGCGGCCCGCTAAAGCCGGTGGTACCGATCACCATCGGCTTATTGGCGCGACTCGATGCCAGCAGCAGGCCGTGACTGGCTTCCGGGGTGGTGAAATCGATCAGTACGGCGCAGCGCGCCAGCGCCGCATCGACGTCGTCGCCGAGCAGCACGCCATGTCCTGGAGCGCATGGCGTGCCCCGCTTCGGATCGTCGCTGGCGCAAAGAGCGGCAACCAGTTCCAGGTCATCGGCTCGCTCGATGGCAGCGATCACTGCCTGACCCATGCGCCCGGTCGCCCCGGCAAGCGCGACCGGAAGCATCGTCATCAGGTATCTGGACCGTTCGGAATGGCAGGCGCGACCGGCTTTGACACGGGTGCCGGTGAATCCGTGAAGAATCCCCTGATGCGATCCAGAAACGATGGCGAGGTCTCGTCCTTGGGCGTTGTCACACCACCGTTGGCGGGTGCTACATCAGGCGCTGGCGTGGTCGAAGGAACTGCTGCTGCCGGTGCGGGCCCGGCGTCCGGCACGGAACTGGGCGTAATGCCTGCCGTGCTCGGCGCACCGACGCCATTCTTTTTGGCCTCGTCGACACTGATGTTGATGCGGTTGGTGATGAATTCGCTCTCGGTCAACAGCGGATCACCCTGGAATCGCTCCAGATGTTCGTCCTTGTCGAAGAACACCGTGAAGCGACGCTCGACGGTCGGGCCGCGTCCGGGCTTGAAGTAATATGGATAATCCCAGCGCATCGCGTGAAACGGGTCAACGATGGCAGGCGTGCCGAGTACGAAGCGCACCTGCTCACGCGTCATCCCAGGACGCAGCTGTGCAGCCATTTCCTGCGTAATCACGGTGCCCTGCTGGATGTCGACCTTGTAGACCAGGTGATCCGGCCAGGATGGAAATGACGGCAGCCACGAGCAGCCTCCGAGCAGCAGCAAGGCGAGCAGGGCAAAGCGCTTTGGCGACAGAGCAGGGGTCAGGCGGGGGACGGCGGTCGACGGCATTGGTGGGCGGGCCAGGAAGCGAAAACACTATATGATAGCTGTAACCTGAAATGGCACGAAACACGAGCATGTCTACGCCCAGCGATCTCAAGACCATTGGCCTGAAGGCGACCCTGCCGCGGCTCAAGATTCTCGAGATCTTCCAGAAGACCGAGACACGCCATCTAAGCGCTGAAGACGTCTACCGCCAGTTGCTGACCGAGCATATGGACATCGGTCTTGCCACCGTGTACCGCGTGTTGACGCAATTTGAACAGGCCGGGCTGCTGGCGCGCAATCATTTTGACAATGGCAAGGCGGTGTTCGAGCTCAACGAGGGCACCCACCACGACCATCTGGTTTGTCTGGTGTGCGGCCGGGTCGAGGAGTTCTACGACGCGGAAATCGAGAAACGCCAGCACAGCATTGCCAAATCGCGCGGCTTTACGCTGCAAGAACACGCCCTCAGTCTCTACGGCGTGTGCACCAAGCCCAATTGCGACGGCCGCGTTCGCGCCGCCAGCGAAAACAACCAGGCGCTGGAACTCAAGTAGCAGGCGCGTCGCTTCAGCCTTTCAGGTTGAGCATTTCGCGCGCGTGCTTTCTGGTGGTGGCGGTGATGTCGATGCCACCCAGCATGCGGGCAATTTCGTCGACCCGCGCAGCCGCTGACAGCGATTCGACCTGACTGAGCGTGCCTTCTTCCTGGGTGCGTTTCTTGACCACGAAGTGATGTTCGGCGCGGGCGGCGACTTGCGGCAGGTGGGTGACGCACAGCACCTGGCTGGTGGCGCTCAACTGGCGCAACAGGCGGCCGACCACTTCGGCGACGGCGCCGCCGATACCGGCGTCGACTTCATCGAAGATGAGCGTCGCCGTCTTCTGCGCAGTGCTTGCGATCACCGAGATGGCAAGGCTGATGCGTGCCAGCTCGCCACCCGATGCGACCCGCGCCAGTGGGCGCGCTTCGACACCGGCGTGACCGGCCACCAGGAATTCGATCTGTTCGGTGCCGCTGGCAGAAGGCGCAGACGGCTCGATCAAAATGTCGAAGCGCCCGCCTTGCATGCTGAGGGCCTGCATGCCTGCAGTGACCGCTTCTGACAGCTCCCTGGCGCTTTGTTCGCGCTTCTGGCGTATCACGGCCGCGAGCGTCATGTAGCTGGCTTCAGCCTTTTTCTCGTTCTCGATCAGCGCTGCCAGATCGGCTGCGCCGCTGAGCTCGGCGAGCGCCTGTTCGAGGCGGCTGCGTTCGGCCGCCAGTGCCTCGGGCGCGACGCGCAGTTTGCGCGCGGTGGCATGTATCGCCTCGAGGCGCGCCTCGACCTGCTTGAGGCGATCGGGGTCGAGTTCCAGATGGTCGACGTAATGATTGAGGGCGTACACGGCTTCTTGCAGCTGGATGCGCGCTGGCTCGAGAACTTCGACAACCTCGCGCAGCCGCTGATCGTGTACTTCGAGCTGCTGCAGGCGGGAGATCAGCGGTGCCAGCCGGGTCAGCAGGGCGCCATCGGATTCCTGCAGCAGATCGATGCCGCCGTGTGCGGCTTCGATCAGGGCTGCAGCGTTGGCAAGACGTGCGTGCTCGGCCTGGATCTCGTCCCATTCAGCCGGCCTGCAGTCGAGGCGCTCGAGTTCGTCGAGTGTGCCTTGCAATTCATCGCGCCTGGCAGCGAGCGAATGCTGATCCTGTTCGGCGACGACGCGCCGTTCGCTGGCCTCACGCCAGGCGGCCATGCGCACTGCCAGTTCCCTGACCTGTGGCGTCAAGCCCGCCTGCGAATCGAGCAGCGCGCGTTGTGCCTGGCGCTTGAGCAGGGCCTGGTGTGCGTGCTGGCCATAGATGTCGATCAGCGATTCGGCGCACTCGCGCAACTGGCCGAGCGTCACGGAAGCGCCGTTGATCCATGCCTTGGAGCGGCCAGCGCCATCGATGACGCGGCGTAACAGCACGCCATCATCGTGCTCGATGGCCTGCTGCTCGAGCCATTCAATCGTCAGGCTGCTGGCGTCACAGTGCGCCGAAATGTCGGCGCGCGTGGCACCTTCGCGCACCATGATGGCCTCGCCCTTGCCGCCCAGCACTAGCCCCAAAGCGTCGACCAGAATCGATTTGCCGGCACCGGTTTCACCGGTGAATACGGTAAAGCCGGCACGAAAATCGAGCTCCAGTTGTTCGACGATGACGAAGTCGCGAATCGACAGCGAACGCAGCATTTCAGTCGTGTGCGCTGGATTGACCGTCGCTGTTGCTCGGCAGTTCATTCCAGTGCAGTTTCTGCCGCAAGGTGGTGAAGTAGCTGTAGCCGACGGGATGGAAGAAACGGATGTTGCGCGGTGCGCGCTCGACGGTAATGCGGTCGCCATGCTGCAGCGCGGTGTAGGCCTGCATGTCGAAATTGGCGCTCACTTCGCGGCCGCCCGTGATGGTGATCTCGATGCGCACGTCGTCGGGCAGCGCGATGGGACGGTTGGACAGCGAATGCGGCGCGATCGGCACCATCACCAGGCCTCTTAGGCGAGGATGCAGGATCGGACCCTGGGCCGACAGGGCGTAGGCGGTGGATCCTGTGGGTGTCGACACGATCAGGCCATCCGAGCGCTGGCTGTACATGAAGCGGCCATCGACATTGACGGTCAGCTCCACCATGCCCGAGACTGCGCCACGCGCCACCACCACGTCGTTTAACGCCAGCGCTTCGAGCATGACGGAATCGTTGCGCAGGATGCTGGCGCTCAGGAGGGTGCGCTCCTCCACTTCGTACTGACCTGCCAGGATCTCGAGCACCACCCGCTGCATGTCTTCGATCGAGATGTCGGTCATGAAGCCGAGCCGGCCCTGGTTGATGCCGACCAGCGGCAGGTCGTGGCGCGCG
>CAZZVZ010000194.1:0-2703 GCA_964657655.1 Gammaproteobacteria bacterium
CTCAAGTCGATCGAAGCGCTCGGACGCCTGCGGGCGACCGCTGCTGCGCAGTTGCTGCAACACATCATGGAATCGAAGCAGCTATGGCGCTATTCGCATCACGACGAGTTGCGCATCGCGGCGGCGCAAGTTCTCGCGCCGCAGTTTGCAGAAATCGTCGAGCGCTGCGAGCAACCTTTCCTGCAGCCGATCTACGACCTGACGGCCAGCAGACTGCGCTACGGCCGGGCCGTCTTGATCGGGGATGCCGCTTTCGTGGCACGTCCGCATGTCGGCATGGGCGTCACCAAGGCGGCAGAAGATGCCATGACGCTGGTGGACTGTCTCGCCCGCGAGCGCGACGTGGAAAGCGCGCTCGATCACTATCAGCAGCAGCGCCATGCGGCCGGCCAGGAGGTGGTGCAACGCGCCCGGCGCCTGGGCGCCTACATGCAGGCGCAGATTGCCTCAGAGGCAGAACGCAGCATGGCGAGGCGCTACCGTTCGGCTCATGCCGTGATGTGCGAGACGGCGCTCACCGCCCATGCTGCTGAACTCATCTCACGTTCTCAACTGCAAGCCACGATCGAGGGTGCGCCGATTGCCTGAGCCAGCAACGACGCTCGCTGCATGGTGAGCGCGCGCGTGCGTCTGTCGCGCGACGAGCGCTTGCAGCAGATCGTCAGTGGAGCGACGGCGTTCTTCGCCGAGCACGGCATCGGCGGCCAGACACGTGATCTTGCCGCTACCCTCGGGGTCACCCACGCCTTGCTGTACCGCTACTTCCCGAGCAAGCAGGCGCTGATCGAACGCGTCTATCACGACGTTTTTCTGGGACGGTGGAGCGACGAGTGGGAGCGCCTGCTGGCTGACCCGGGCTTGAGTTTTGGCGAGCGCGTCAAGGCGTTCTACAGCAGCTACGCGCGCATGATCCTGAATAAGGAGGCGGTGCGTATCTTTGTCTCCTCTGGCCTGAACCGCAGCACCATCCCGCAACGCTTTCTGAGGCGCATCGAACGGCGCATCTTCTTGCCGCTGATGCGAGGTCTGCGCGAGGAACTTGGTCTGCCCGCCTTTAGCCTACGTCCCGTCACCCAGACCGAACGCGAACTGATCTGGCATCTGCACGGCAGCATCTTCTATATCGGGATTCGCCACTGGATCTATGACCTGCCGCTGCCCGAGGACCTCGACAGCGCGGTGGAATTGCGCTGCACCGCCTTTTTGCTGTCGGCGCCTGTCATGGTGCGCGCCGCCGTTCTGGAGCAGAGCAAGCCGCGGGCGTCGAAACGGGTTCGGGCGCGACCTGATTGACAGTCAAGTGACTGCTCAGTAGTGTGCCTAGTTACCAGCAGGTTACTTTCGCTGACCGACTGTACAAATGAGCGCCGTCGACGGTGCCAGAAGTTCATCCACAAAGGAGACATGCATGAAGAAGCAACCGCCTGATGGCAGCCGGGCCCCTGCCAACCCCAAGCGCCGTTCCGTGGTCGTCGGTGCGGCGAGCATCGCCGCGGCTAGCGCCACGGCGCCGTTTTGGATCAATGTCGCGCGCGCTCAGCAAGCGCCGATCAGAATCGGCTTTCCGGTGCCTCTGACCGGCGCATTCGGTCTCGAGGCACAGGATCAGGTGCGTGCAGCCCAGCTCGCGGTCAAGGAATTCAACGATGCCGGCGGCTTCAACGGACGCCTCGCTGAACTGCTGGTTCGCGATGACAAGCTCAATCCTGGCGAAGCAGCCAATCGGACCATCGAACTGATCGAGAAGGACAAGGTTGACTACGTGGTGGGCTCGCTGTCGGCAGCGGTGCAACTGTCGGTCAACAACGTCACACGCGAGCGCAAGATCCTTTACAACTCGATCAGCCAGTCAGATGCGATCAATGAAGCCAAGGATTGGAGCCCCTACACCTTCCACGAAGCGCTCAATCCGCACATGACCGCAGGTGCCGTGGGACGTTACGTGTTTCCGAAGTCCGGCAAGCGCGTGGCATTCCTCACCGCCGACTATGCGTACGGCCAGGAAATGGTGCGAGGCTTCACTGTGGCTGGCAAACCGTTTGGCATCGAGGTGGTCGCCGACGTGCGCCATCCGCTCGGCGCAGCAGACTATTCCGCTTTTCTGCCACGCATCCAGGCACTCAAGCCCGATGTCCTGTGCATCTGCAATTTCGGTGCGGACCTGGTCAATTCAGTCAAGCAGGCCACCGATTTCGGCCTGAAGGCTGACACCAAGCTGGTCGCTCCGGTGCTGCTCTATACGGCGCGCCAGACGGGTGGTGCCGAAGCGTTCGAAGGCGTGGTCGGTGGCTCTTCCTACTACTGGCGGCTGGAGGACACGGTGCCCAGCGCCAAGAGCTTCAATGACGCATTTCGCAAAGCCAACAATGGCCTGGTACCGTCGGACTATGGTGCGCTGGGCTATGCCGGCGTGCGTTCGGTGCTGACCGCGGTCAAGAACGCCAAGTCGACGGACACCCTGGCCGTCATCGCTGCCATGGAGAAACTGAAGTACGACTTCTACAAGGGCGCACAGTACTACCGCGGCTGTGATCACCAGTCGGTGCAGTCGGTGCTGATTTTGCAGAGCAAGTCCAAGGACATGAAGGACAAGAACGACGTGTTCGACATTCTTTCGATCGAACAACCCTCGGAAAGCAATCTGCGCTCCTGTGGCGAGCTCGGCTTCAAGGCTTAAAGGCAAGCGTCGCGTCTCGGCGGGGG
>CAZZVZ010000194.1:2713-5543 GCA_964657655.1 Gammaproteobacteria bacterium
ACCAGAACCCGAAAACCATCGCCCTTGACCGATATCAACCTGTTTTTCCTGCAGCTCGCAACCGGCCTCGCGCTCGGTTCTGTCTACGTGCTGCTGGCCATCGGTCTGTCGCTTATCTTTGGCATGCTGACGGTCGTCAACTTTGCCCACGGTGCCTTCTTCATGGTCGGTGCCTATGTCGGTGTCTACACACTCGGACTGACCGGCAACTTCTGGTTCAGCCTGCTGCTGGTGCCCATTGCCACCGGAATCCTCGGCCTCATCATCGAGCGGCTGCTGGTGCGTCCGCTCTACCGGCGCAGCATCGACGATCCATTGCTGCTGACCTTCGGCCTGTCGTATCTGCTGGTGGATGTGATCCGCGCCCTGTTTGGTATTTCCGGGATACCGGTATCGACGCCCGCGGCGCTGCGCGGCGCGCTTTTCATCGGCGTTGGCTACTTCCCCAAATACCGCCTGTTCCTGATTGTCGCGACCGCGCTGGTGGTGCTCGGCTTGTGGCTGTTCGTGGAAAAGACGCGCTTTGGTCTCATCATGCGTGCCGGAGCGAGGGATGCGGAGATCGTGCGCATTCTTGGTATCGACATCGCGCAGGTCTGGTTCGTCGTGTTCGCCCTCGGCACCGGCATCGCGGGACTGTCAGGGATTCTCGCGGCACCGATTCGCGCGGTCACCCCTGAAATGGGTGTGCCGGTGCTGGCGGAATCGTTCGTCGTCACGGTCGTGGGCGGCATGGGCTCGCTCAGCGGCGCTGTGGTCGCAGGACTTCTGGTCGGTGTGGTGTACAGCCTGACCTCGCTTTACGCACCGAACTACGCCGAGATGTCGATTTTCTTCCTGATGGCCGTGGTGCTGCTGGTGCGGCCGCGCGGACTGTTCGGGCGTGCCGGACTGATGGCGTGAACAGCACTCTGCTCGACTTCGCCACACGCCACCGGGTGCTGTTGTGCGCTCTGGTTCTGGCGCTGCTTCCCTGGGTGCTGCCGTACGAAGCGCTTGCGGTCAATATTCTGGTGTTCGGCCTGTTCGCCGTCGGCTTTAATCTGCTGTTCGGATATACCGGACTGCTGTCGTTCGGGCACGCCGCCTTCCTTGGGGCGGGGAGCTATGCATTTGGCGTCGCAATGGTGCATTTTGGCTGGCCCTGGTGGCTGGCACTGCCGTTTGGCGTACTGTTCTCGATGCTGATCGGACTCATCGTCGGAGCCCTTGCGATCCGCACCCGCGGCATCTATTTCTCGATGGTGACGCTCGCCCTTGGGCAATGCATCTACACCATCGCCTACCAGGCCGAACCGCTGACCGGTGGCGAAAATGGTTTGCGCGGCATTTCGATTGCGCCAATCGAGATCGCAGGCTTGCACCTTGATCTGGTCAACCCGCTCACCAAGTTCTACTTCATCTGGCTGATCGTGGTGCTGGCATTGTGGTTCGTGTCACGGCTGCTTGCCTCGCCCTTCGGCGCAGTTCTCGAGGCGATCCGGGAAAACGAACAGCGCGCTGCCGCTTGCGGCTACAACGTGCGCGCCAGCAAGCTGCTCGCCTTCGTGATCTCGGCTGCGCTGTGCGGCCTGGCCGGTGCGCTGCGTGCCTTGCACCTGTCGATCGTGCCGATCGACTCGCTGCATTACCTGACTTCCGGTCAGGTGGTGATGATGTCCTTGCTGGGCGGCATCGGCAGTTTCTTCGGTCCCATTGTCGGCGCCGGTCTGTTCCTCGGGCTCGAAGACGGGCTCACCAATGTGACCCGTTATTGGCAGGGCGCGCTCGGCATCATTTTCATGTCTTGTGTGCTGTTCTTCCCACAAGGCGTCTGGGGCCGCGTGATTCGCGCATTTCGGAACCCAGCATGAGCACGGCGCTGCTGGAAGTGCGTGGCATCAGCAAGACTTTTGGCAGGTTCACGGCGCTGTCCAATGTCTCGGCGCGTTTCGAGGCAGGGCAGTTGACCGCCATCATCGGTCCTAACGGCGCGGGCAAAAGCACCTTCTTCAATATTCTCTCAGGCGCATTTGCGCCCTCGAGCGGCGCGCTGCTGTTCGAGGGACGCGATATCACCGGCATCGCGCAGCATCAATTCGCCCGCATGGGCATCGCCAAGTCGTTTCAAATCACCAATCTCTTTCCGCAACTGAGCGTGGTCGAAAACGTGCGCCTTGCGGTCCAGATGCGTCAGCGACGCTTCGATTTCTGGCACGCGCGCAGTGTTTTCAGGGAAATGCTTGACGAAGCGCACGCGCTGCTGGCGCGCGTCGGTCTGGCGGAGGTGGCAGCACGCCAGGCTGCCGACCTGGCACACGGTCAGCAGCGCAGCCTTGAGGTCGCGATGGCGCTCGCCTGCCGACCGCAGCTGATGCTGCTCGATGAACCCACGGCCGGCATGTCGCCGGAAGAAACGCGCGGCATGATGGACCTGATCGTCGAACTGGCCGCCGAGCGAACCGTGATTCTGGTGGAACACAAGATGAAACTGGTACTCGGTATCTGTCAGCGTCTGTTGGTGCTGCACCACGGAGAAATGCTGGCAGAAGGAACGCCCGACGAGATTCGCGCGAACGAAGAAGTCAAACGCGTCTACCTGGGAAACAAATCGTGAGTGATGTGCAGCGGCTTCTCGACCTCAAGGATCTGAACGCCTGGTACGGTCGCAGTCATGTGATCCAGGGGGTATCACTGCACGTCGATCAGGGCGAAATCGTCACGCTGATGGGTCGCAACGGCGCTGGCAAGACCACCATCTTGCGCAGCATGATGGGTCTGGTCGACAAGCGCCGTGGCCAACTCACCTTCGGCGGCGAGGCCCTGCTCGACCAGCCAGCGCACCGGCGCT
>CAZZVZ010000194.1:5553-6441 GCA_964657655.1 Gammaproteobacteria bacterium
CAGGACTTGCCTTCGTGCCGGAGGACCGGCGCATCGTCGCAGGTCTCTCGGTGCTGGAGAATTTAAGGCTGGGGTTGCTCGGTGCTCGTGGCAATGGCGATGAAGCAGCCCAGCTCGAGCGCATCTCCGAAATCTTTCCGCGGCTGATCGAACGGCTCGATCAGGAAGCCAGCTCGATGTCGGGTGGCGAGCAGCAGATGCTGGCGATCGCGCGCGCGCTGATGCATTCGCCGCGCATGATCCTGCTTGACGAGCCCTCAGAAGGCATCATGCCGATCCTGGTCGATGAAATGTTCGAGCTGTTCTCGAGACTGCGCGCCGAGGGCATGACCATCTTGCTGGTCGAACAGAACGTCGAGCGCGCGCTGTCGATTGCCGATCGCGCCTACATCCTCGACCAGGGTCTGATCGTGCATCAGGCGAGCGCGGCCAGCATGCTGGCCGACCCCGCCATCCAGGAAAGATACTGCGCCGTATAGCGCAGCCTGCGTTCGCCAGGCCGGCTAGGGTGCGACGTGGCCGAGCGCAATCAGTATTTTCTCGGGAGTGATCGGCTGCGACGTCAGGCGGGCTTTAAACGGCAGCAGCGCGTCGTTGATGGCATTCATCACGGCCGCTGGCGCGCCTGCGGTACCGGCCTCCCCCGCACCCTTGGCGCCAAGCTGCGACGTGGCGGTCGGCGTGCACACGTGTGCCACCACGATATCCGGCATTTCCGCTGCCATCGGCACCAGATAGTCGGCCATCGAGCCGTTTTGCAGCTGCCCGTCGCTTGAATAGATGCATTCCTCCAGCAGCGCGCCGCCCAGGCCCTGCACGATGCCACCGCGCAGCTGTTCGTCGACCAGCAGCGGGTTGATGACGGTGCCGCAATCCTCCACGCACCAG
>CAZZVZ010000195.1:0-2637 GCA_964657655.1 Gammaproteobacteria bacterium
GCTTCGCTGTAAATGCTTTCTCCCTCCGAAGAATTACCCACGATCGTCAGCGGCGTCACGAAACGCAAGGCCGCTTTTTGGCAGATCCCACTGAAGAACTGAATGTCAAACGAAGTAAACGAAACTACAAGGTTGGCGGCGATCGCCTCTGTTCATCTGCCGAACGTCACTGACCTGGAATTCAACGCTTCGCTGACCGAATTGCGCGAGCTGGCAAAGACGCTTGGTTACCGCGTGATCCAGACCTTCTCCCAGAACCGCACATCGTTTGAGACCAACGGCTATCTTGGCGTCGGCAAGCGCCAGGAAATTCGTGAGTTCGTACGCGGGCGGCCCGATGAGGCGGAGGACGCCAGTGCAGGCCAAGCCGACGAAGTCACCCAGCCTGCGATTGAAATGCTTTTTGTGGATCACGAGATCTCGCCTTCCCAGGCAAGAAATCTCGAGAAGGAGATCGGCTGCGAAGTGATGGATCGCACCATGCTGATTCTCGAGATCTTTCAACGCAACGCGCGCACCCGCATCGCGGTGGCGCAGGTTGAGATGGCGCGCCTGGGCTACATGGCTCCGCGCTTGCGCGAAGCGGCCAAGGCGGCCGGCCCCCAGGGGCGCCAGCGCAGCGGTGTGGGCGGCCGAGGTGCGGGCGAGTCGCATACTGAACTCGACCGTCGCAAGATCCGCGACCGGATTGCAGCGCTGCAGGCAGAAATCGCGGCCATGCACGTCGAGCGCGAGACGCAGCGTGCGCGGCGCCAGAGCAATCAGAGTCCGGCAACCGTCGCCCTGGTGGGCTACACCAATGCCGGGAAATCAACGTTGATGCGGGCCCTCACGGGAAGCCAAGTGCTGGTGGCCAACAAGCTGTTCGCAACCCTCGATACCACCGTGCGGGCGCTTTACCCCGAGAGTGTGCCGCGCGTCCTGGTCACCGACACGGTAGGATTCATCAAGAATCTTCCGCACGGCCTGGTTGAGTCGTTCAAGTCAACCCTCGAAGAGGCGCTCAACGCATCGCTGTTGCTGCACGTGATCGATTGCGGCGATCCCGGCTTCGAGCGCCAGCTCGAGGTCACCGAAGACGTGTTGCGCGACATCAGGGCAGACAACGTCGCGTGTATCAAGATTTTCAACAAGATCGATCACGTCGGTGATGAAGCGGCGCAGGCCGAGCATGAAGCAGCGCTGCTGGCCAAGTATCCGGACAGCGTGGTCATGAGCGCGGTGCGTCCAAAGGATGTGGCACGCCTGCACGCCATCATCGTGGCGCACTTCCAGCGCGATCTGGTTGAAGGAGAACTGTTCGTGCCCTGGAACGAGCAGCAGTTGCGCGGTGAAATCTTTTCAGGCTGCCAGGTCGTCTCCGAACGGGCCGAGGCCGAGGGCGCGTTATTTGTGGTGCGCGCCGAAACAGCCACGCTTGAACAGCTGCGCGAACGGCTCAATCCGAGCAAGCAGCCTGTGCGCGAAGAGTGGGAACGCGACAGCTGAGCGGCGATTCACTTGCCGGCTGCGCAGCGCTGCTCATCTCGTCGGCAAGCCGCCGGTGACGCCAAGATGTGCGTCAGTAACCGCCTTGTCGCGGCAATGATGGCGGGCACCAGCCGCATCACATGCTGATGATCACCGCCTTGCGCACCCTTTGATCCTGTTCACTGTGGCGACGGGTCCGACGCCGAGCGCATCAGATCAGGATCAGGCCGAGAGGAATTACAGCCCCCACGAGGAGGAGCAGCACGTGCGTTCTCCTGTGCAGCACCGGTTTTAGACCCATCCAGATTCCAAATGCGGTAGACGTGGCAAGGCCGACTGCGACAAACAGAAAAAACCACTTGAGCAAGTAGACGCTCACGCGGGGCGGCTTGTGCTCGTGGTGATGTTCTTGGGCGTCAGCGTCGCCGCCAGGTCCGGGCTCATGGTCGGGCGAGGCGGCAGGGGTGACACTGGAGAGTTTGTCCTGCGCCGGCGCGTCGTGATCGGAACCCGGGGAGGCCTCCTTTGACGCAAACACCTGATCCTTGTGCACGCTGGCGAGCTCTTCGAGCAACTGGGGAGGCTGGTACTTGCCGTGCGCTTCGTGCAGGCTGAAGAGCTGTACCGCGCCGGTCACTGCGAAGAACAGAACGCTTGGCGCGATGAACATGCCGATATAGCCGTGCCAGCGGCGAATGGTCAGGGAATTCATAGTTGAAGGGGAGAAGGAATCAGGTCTGGTTTCGGGACAGGTTTGCGAACCAAGACGACCCGATTCGAATGCAGCACCTTGGTGCTCCCTGCTCGAAGGCAAGCCTTGTTCCATCCACCAGCGCTCATGCGGCCGACCTGCATCGACGGCCACCTGACCTGCGACTAGCCGCAGTCATTGCGTCAGGGGATCGCCCAGTGGACGGCCGCTCGCATAGTTGGCCGGCAGGTAGTTATAGCCCGCGCCGTGCTGGACGATGTGCCCCACGCCCGGGAAAGACAGATGTGCAGCGGCCAGAAGAGCGTGTTCACCAGAGGCCCGGGCGAAAATGCGCTTTCTCTGCAAGGCCGCCGACTTTGCGTCTGAGTCGAACAAGATCGTGGCAGAAGGATAGGCGAATTGCACGGCGCCGACGTGAATCAGATCACCGATCACGTACAGTTTCTGGCCGCGGC
>CAZZVZ010000195.1:2647-6413 GCA_964657655.1 Gammaproteobacteria bacterium
GACCGCGAAAGAGGTGTGGCCGGGGGTATGGCCTGGCGTTGCAATCGCCGATATGCCTGCCACCAGCGGCCCATCCTTGTCGATCGGCTTGAAGTGGTTGCTGGCCTGATAGGGTGCCACCGCAGCCATGGCCTGCTTGAAGTCGTCCTGGGCATCAGCCGCTGCGGCCGCCATCTTTTTCGCATCGAGCCACAGGTCGGCATCAGCGCGGCCGACATGCAGCGTGGCGTTAGGGAACACGGCGCGACCGTCCTTCATCACGCCACCCAGATGATCGCCGTGCATATGCGTGACGTAGATTTCATCGACCTGTTCGGGCTGGTATCCGGAGGCTTTCAGGTTGTCGAGCAGAACGCCGGCTCCAGGACCGAACTCACCACCTGTACCTGCGTCGATCAGGACCAGCTTTGAGCCGGTGTTGATGAGAAACGCATTGACCGAGGTCTCGAGCGGGGTCTCGAGCGCGGCATTCGAGAGCGCACTTTTTATTTGTGCTTGCGAGACATTCGTCATGAGCTTGTCGACCGCAAGCAGCAGTGCGCCGTCGTAGAGCGCAGTCACTTCGAAGTCGCCGAGCGTGAAGCGATAATAGCCAGGCGCCTGCGTCTTTGCCATGGGCGCTGCTGCGTGGCAGTCGAGCAGCCCGACGCTGAGCGGGCCGAACAGAATCGCAACCACAAAACCAGCCAGCCAGCGGCGCGGCAAGGTCATGACAGGTCTCCTGCTTGCCTAGCGCGCGGCCTTGAGTTGCTCGACCGCGTTGAGCGTGTTAGCCACATGCTGGTCAGGGCTTGGGCTCGCGTATTCGTATTTGATCTTGCCATCGGTTCCGATGACGTAGGAGACGCGATCGGCGAGTTCGGGTTTGGCAGCAAGCACTGCATCGTATGCTGTCGTGACATGCCCGCTGCCGTCTGATGCGACCGCAAATTTGCTGCGGCAGTCGCTCACCGAGAACTTGTCGAGCGTCTCGATGTTGTCGCGCGAGACACCGATCACCGTCGCCCCCAATTCCTTGTAGCGGTCAACCGCATCAGCGAAGTCATGGGCTTCGATGGTACATCCCTTGGTGTAGGCAGCCGGATAGAAGTAAAGCACCACGGGCCCCCGCTTGAGAGCATCGGCGAGCGAGAAGGTAAACACCTTTCCCCCCAAGGATGCCTGGGTACTGAAGTCAGGCGCCTGATCGCCCACATGGAGCGCGGCGCTGGCGGGCAGTGCGGCGAGGGCAGTGAAGACGAAACCAAGTGCGATGAGAGGTCTGAAGTAAACGAGCGGATTGGGTCTCATGGCGGCGTTGTCAAGATTGGCAGAGCCAAGAACATACACCCAAAGCGCCATCGTTCGCAGGCGTCGTGTGCGCTGCCTTTTGGGTGGCCGACGCCCACGAATGACGGAAATTGACCATATGCCGGGCCATGCGCGCCGGCCACATTTGAAATCCGGAGAAAAACGGGGGGTGTCCCTCAATCTGGATCACATCTTCATCGGAGCTGACATGCACGATCCCGAGCAGTTCGAGCCTGCCGTGACCAATTCATCGACGTCTCAAGCCAGCAGTGCCACCAGGAATACGGCAGGCAACTTGCAGGCCGATTTGGATTTTCGGCCCTGGTTGTCTGCCTTTGGCACAGTCTCCGACCAGGCACTCGGCATGCTCGCCTACGAGGGCGCTCGGGGCGTACAGGCGGCGAATTGACCGCTGCAGGCCCGCATCTGCCAACAGACGCTTGAAAATGTCGCCAGCCACCCCATTTGACTGATCAGTCAATTGGTTTATAATCACGTCTCTACTCATTGGAAACGCCATGCAGGCCGCAGCTGTCCCATCGACCAAGCAGAAGCTGATCGACACCGCACTCGAACTGATCTGGACGAGCAGCTACGGCTCGGTCAGCGTCGATGACATCTGCAAGGCCGCCGGCGTGAAGAAGGGAAGCTTCTACCACTTCTTTCCTTCCAAGGTCGATCTTGCGATTGCGGCGATGGAAGAGTCCTTCATTTCGGTCAAGCCGCAGTTCGACGAGATGTTTTCTGCAAGCACGCCGCCGCTCGAACGCTTCTCAAGGCTCGCCGATTTCACCTATCAGACTCAAAAACAGTACGCCGAAGAGCGCGGCAGGGTGGTCGGATGTCCATGCAGCTCACTTGGCTGCGAGATGTCCGGCCAGGAGCCAGGCATTCGCGGCAAGTTCGATGAGCACATGAAACGAATGGAGCGCTACTACGAACAGGCGATCCGCGATCTGGTCGCGGATGGCTTGCTGGCCGCAGAGACGGACGTGAAAGCCAAGGCCAAGGAGGTTTACGCGTACTTGCTGGGCCAGCAGATGATTGCCCGCATTCGCAACGATCTTGAGCCCCTGCAGAGCGATCTCAAGGCGGGGCTGTGGAGAACGCTGGGAATCGAGGCGAATGCGGTTGATGGGCTGGTCCCAGGGTAGCCCTTGCGGAATCCAGCATCAGTCGCCATGCGCGACTTTTTTTGGGCGCCGACCTAAACCGACCGGTCAAATATCGTGCGCCGCAGTAACTGATGAACGAAGCAATCGAACATGAATACAGAGAGGAAGCCATGAAGACATTTAACGTCGTGATGCGTAACAAGTTTGTCCTGCTCGGCACTGCTGCCGCCATTTTGCTGGCCGCCGGTGACGTCGCATTCTCGACCCTGTTTGCCGCGGATGCACATGCCGCAGCACCGATGGTCGCCCCTGCCACGGCGGTCAGCGTGCAGACTTTGAAGCCAGAAAGCCTGCGCGTCTGGAGTTCGTTTTCAGGCCGTATGCAGGCCGTCGACTATGCGGCGATACGGCCAGAAGTGAGCGGCCGCATCACGCAGATCCGCTTCAAGGACGGCGCCAATGTGCGCGCCGGCGAAGTGCTGATGGTGATCGATCCGCAGCCCTACCAGGCAGCGGTGGCCAAGGCCGAAGCCCAGGTGGCGTCTGCCACCAGCAAGTCGGGTTTTGCAAAGACCGAACTCGACCGTGCGGAGAATCTGGTCAAGTCGCAAGCCATCGCCCAGCGTCTGTACGATGAACGCGCCAGCGATGCCAAGGTGGCGCAGGCCGATATCCTGGCGGCCGAGGCAGAGCTGAAGCAGGCTCGCATCGACCTCGATCATGCCTATGTGAAGGCGCCGATCTCCGGCCGCGTCAGCCGTGCTGAGATCACCCTCGGCAATCTGGTGCAAACCGGTGCCAACGCGCCGGTGCTGACCACCATCGTGTCAAACGATGGCATCTACGCCGACTTCGAAGTCGATGAGCAGACCTATCTGCGCAGCATCCGGGCGCATGCAGCAACCCAAGAGAAGGAACAGGCGATTCCGGTCGAATTGACGGTCGATGGCGACGAAAGCCATCCCTACAAGGGCAAGGTTTACAGCTTCGACAACCATATCGACACCGGCTCGGGGACGATCCGCGCGCGCGCCCGTTTCGCCAACGAAGATGGCGTGCTGGTGCCGGGCATGTTCGTCTCGGTGCGCCTGTCTGGAGCCAGTGACCAGAACGTGCTGCTGGTTCCTGATCGCGCCATCGGCAGCGATCAGAGCAAGCGCTACGTCTACGTCGTCAACGCGGACAACAAGATTGAGTTTCGCGAAGTGTCGCTCGGTCAGGACGCTCGCGAGGGTCAGCGCATCGTACTGTCCGGCGTCAAGGCCGGCGAGCGCGTGGTCGTCGATGGCGTTCAGCACATCCGTCCCGATACGCTGGTCGCACCGACCGAAGTCGCTGCATCGAGCACTGCAAAAGCAGCC
>CAZZVZ010000196.1:0-4490 GCA_964657655.1 Gammaproteobacteria bacterium
GCGCGGCACGAGGTGCTGGCCACTCGCCTTGTTGGAAGCGCTCGACGCTGCCTTGCCCGACCAGCGTGGGCAGCATATCGCCCCATGCCCTGGCGCTTGATGCGTATGCCACGCGGTCATCGAGCATCCAGTTTTTCCAGGCGGGTCGGTCGGCCGCAAAGCCGATCACCCAGCGCGCCCCGGCCGCCCGCGCGAGCCACGCGTAGCGGTTGTCGTCGGGCACGATGGCGACATCGTAAGGTCCGGAATTCATGACCAGTCGCTGAGACTTGGGGTCACGACGAGTAAAGGGAATGGCACGAACTCCGTATGGGCGCTGCTCAAACAGCGGCAGGAATGCAGGCCGGGTCAGAATGACGCGCTCCGCAGCTGGCGCGATCTGCTCGAGAGTCTTGAGCAGCGGTGCCAGGAGAATGGTATCGCCCAGCAGGAGATTGTTGGCGATCAGGATCCGGCGCCAGCTGGCGCTCTGGCGACGCGCTGCGAACAGGGCACGCCCCAGTTTTTCGACACGAACCAAGAGGCGGCTCATGCGCTATCGCGCCCGCTCTGACGCGCAGCTAACGGCATGCTGGCCTGGCACCTGAGCGAACGGACCATGCGGTACGATAGCTGCTTTCTAGCTTCAACGCTGCTGTCCATGCCGACCTATGCAATTGGCGACCTCCAGGGCTGCTGTGATGAATTCGAGGCACTGCTCGAGCAGATCTCGTTTGATCGCGCCAATGATACGTTATGGCTGGTCGGTGACCTGGTCAATCGCGGTCCGGCATCTCTGCGCACGCTACGTCTCGTCATGGGGTTGGGCGATGCCGCAGTAACCGTTCTGGGCAATCATGATTTTCACCTGCTGGCTGCCTACTGCGGAGTTCGCAAAGCGGGACGAAAAGATACCCTGACCGAGATACTCAATGCGCCGGACGCGGCTGATCTAATCGAATGGCTGCGCACCCGGCCGCTCGCTCATCAGGGCACGATCGCGGGTCAGCGCCATTTACTGGTCCATGCCGGCCTGCTGCCGGACTGGACAATCGATCAGGCCTTTGAGCTTGGCGCCGAACTTCACGATGCGATGTCGGGCGCCAAGTGGCGCTCGACACTGGCTACGCTGTTTGGCAACAGCCCCTTGCGCTGGAGCGCCGACCTGTGCGGTGACGAGCGTATGCGCTGCATCGTCAACGTCCTGACGCGCCTGCGTTTTTGCAGCGCAGACGGCGTCATTGATTTCGAGACCAATCAAGGTGCCGAGCACGCGCCTGCCGGTTTTTTCCCTTGGTTCGAGTTGCGCGATCAATCGGGACGCGATGGCGTGATCGTAACGGGTCACTGGTCAACCCTCGGCCTTCACCTGAGCGGCGCTCATGTCGGTACCGATACCGGCTGTGTCTGGGGCGGTGCTCTAACGGCCGTGCGTCTTGAAGACCGCGCGGTATTTCAAAAGCCTTGCCCGCTCTATCAACCACCCGATCAGGCGTGATGACCGGTATCGCGATGTCGACTGCATCCGTCACGGTCGCGCTCAATCCTGATGCGCAACGGCTGGCGGTACAACTCAATGGCCTTGCCCTCCAGGTCGGTCATGTCATCCTGGTCGACAACGGCAGTGAACCGCCATTGCAAACACGGCTCAAGGATGTCGAGCTGCCAGGCTCACTCATCTGGGTTGAACTTCCCGGCAACCGCGGCATTGCAGGAGGACTCAACGCCGGCATTGCAGCAGCTTTGCGTCTGCAGGCCGAATTCGTGCTGTGCATGGACCATGATAGCCTGGCGGACGTCGGCTGCGTCGCGTCGTTATACGACGGCCTTGTCGCTCTTGAGCAACAGGGCAAGCGCGTAGCGGCAGTCGGGCCGCGCATCTGCGATGCGCGCGATCAGCACGAAGCACCGTTCATCAAACTCGGGGTGCTGCGTCACCGGCACCTGCGCTGCGATTCGGGCCAGGCGTCGATCGAGACCGACTTCCTCATCAGCTCCGGTTGCTTCGCCCGCACCAACATGTACCAGGAACCACTCGGCGTCGGTCCACTCGATGACGGTCTCTTCATCGACAGCGTTGATTTCGAGTGGTGCTGCTGCGCGCGCGCGCGAGGATTTCAGCTGTACGGCATCTGCCAGGCCACGCTCGACCACCAGCTCGGCGATTCCAGGCGCCCGTTGCTTAAGAACTGGTCCATGGTGGTGCATTCGCCGACGCGCCTTTACTACATGACCCGCAATCGCATCGCTCTTTATGGACGCGGCTACGTGCCGCTACGCTGGAAATCCAAGGATATCTTTCGCATGGTCGCAAAACTCGTCCTGACGACACTGTTCCTGAGCTCGCGAACGGACTATCTCAAGGCCAGCTTCGACGGCGTTCGCGATGCCCTCCAAGGCCGCAACGGCCCTCGACAGCCGTCAACCAAGGCATAATAAGACTATAAAAATTGCACATCTCCTGGCCTTGCGACCCTTCGAGAGGTCAAGCGCCGGAGATTCTGGGCCCGCACTTGACCGCGGCTGGCAACCTACACGGCGCGACAGGTGACGCGTCGTTACCACCTTCTCTGATCTGATGCGCGTACCGCAGTTCGTCTCAAACCTTCGCCTGCTGGCCTTGCAACGCAGCTGGACAGGCAACGCAGCACCCCTCCTGATTGTCGGCGCACCGCGCACCGGGTCTTCGTTTCTGACCAGCGCCTTGATCCATGGCGCGGGATTCTCGGGCTCTGCCGAAGGCCATGTCACACCGCTGATGGCAAGCATCGATCGCATCATCCATGGCTACTACCAGCACATGCGCGCCATCGGCATGCTGGACATTCCTGAGAACACCATCAGCAAGATTCCCGAAGACGAGCTTGCTCGCAGGATGATCGATGTGTTCGAACAGTTCCATCGAAAGATCTTTCATCGAGGGACGCGCCTGCTCGACAAGACCGTCAATGTCGAAGCCATCTCGGCGCTGCCTTTCCTGCTGCGCATCTGGCCGCGCGCGAAGATCATCTACCTGACGCGCGATGGCATCGACAACGTGGTGTCAGCGCAAAAGTATTTTGGCGTCACACTCGAAGAAGCCGCGCGCAACTGGGCCGCCTGTGGCAGAGCCTGGGATCGCATCGCGCCATTGCTGCCAGCTGGCAGCTACATCGTTGTCAGCCAGAACGAGCTGACGCAAAAGCCGCTCGAAGTCGCCAATCGCGCCGCAGACCACCTCGATCTGCCCGACTGGCGGCGCAAGCGATTCTTGAATTTTGTCATGCGTTACACCCCCGAATGGCGGGCTGCGCGGCAGCAACGGCCGAAACTTTCTGAGCTCACCTGGCCCAAGTCAGATCAGTGGACCTTCGCTTCGATCTGCGGTCCGCAAATGGTTCACCAGGGTTATGCAAGCACGGACGAAATTGAGCAGCTGCTGCATAGCTCCCGGCCAGACCACGTCACCCTTGGCGCGGAACAGGTGCGCGTCCTGCAGATCGACGATCAGGACTATTTCCGGCCGCTCGACGATGGTTTCCTTGCGGTACCTGGTCGCAGCCGTGCCTGCGTGCTCACGTTCGATCACGTCGCCACGCAAGGTCGCAGCACGCTGGTCGCCACCGTGTCAACGGTTGACCCCGACTCGGAAGGCGTGCGCGTCGAAGTCAGCGCCGTGGCGGTCGACGATGGATCATTGCTTGGCTACCTTGCAGTAGAAGTCGCCAAGTTGTCGAGCGAATCGATTACGCTGCCGCTGTCCAGGCCAGCAGACACAATCGACATCGTGATTCGGCTGACCATCGGCAAGGATGCGTCGAGCAACGATAGCGCCTGGGTCAACTTCGCCGGCATCGCTCTGGCTTAGAGGCGCAGTGAGTCGTCAGACGAAAGTCGGGTCGGGTCAAAACCGCTAGCGGTGGCGAGCAAACCCGCATAGCGACTCGTCCCGGCATCGTCGGGCCGGCCCGCGCGCAGCGGGTGCAAGCCCTCCACCTCGATACGCGTGAATCCGCGCCGATTCAACAATGCTTGCAAGGCGCGCTCTGAGTAATACGTGAGATGCGAGGGGGGGTGCCTGAACTGCCAGTTGGCAGGGTCCCTTAATGCATCCTCAGAACGGGCGTTTGGCGTGGTGATTACCATCTGTGTGTCTGCGTCGATGACGCCCAGCGAGGCGAGCTCGGCAAATAGTGGATCCGGATCACCTAGATGCTCAATCACGTCGAGCAGCAGCACTAGGTCGTAGCGTGACCTTGGTAAATCACCAACTGTTGCCACAATCTTGGCCCGATTGCCCAATCGTTCCGTCGCCACCGCGCGCGCATGATCCGAGATCTCCACACCACTACAGGTCCATCCCGAGCGAGCGGCAAGTTGCAAGTGAGCTCCGTACCCACAGCCGATGTCCAGCACGCTCCGCAGCGCGGCACTCCCGGACTGCAACAGGCTGGCCAACGCCTGGACTGAGCTGACGGTTTGCTCATCATAGTTCTGATAGCCACCTGGTTCGCCACCCTCGAACCATTCTT
>CAZZVZ010000196.1:4500-6381 GCA_964657655.1 Gammaproteobacteria bacterium
CATTCTTCACGGCTATAGAAATCCTGCAGAAATGCGGCACTCGGGGTAGGCGCGACAAAATCGCCCTGGCAGGCCAGGCAGGTAAATACCTGGTATCCGGCAGTGGTGCAAAGATACTCAATCTGCCCGCGTGCGCGGCAAATCGGGCAGCATTCGGGCACAGCATTTCGAGCGAGCATATTGCTAGATATTTCAGATGGGGTCACGATCATATTCGCATGCAACATATCCGTCGGATTACGGTCACTGCTGGATGATCCAGCGCGACGGATGAATAAATTTTCCCCAGGTCGGATAACTGGCCCGCACCGAAAATCGCAGCGATGCGTCAGTCAAACCATAACACGTAGACAAGTCACTCGAGTACGCCGCCACTGCAACGACGTAGTCACCTGGAGCCAGCGCCAAGGAATCAAAGTAGAGCTCCCCACGCAGCACTTTGCCGGCATCTGCAGCGGGCCACACGATGTTCTGATCGCGACTGGTCACGCCAATCAGCCAGTCACCATCCGAGCGATAAATGCTGACGCCGATCACGGATTGCCCGATTGCCTGCTTGGCGAGTAAGGCGAACCTGATGCAAAACGAATCCCCGGGTGCAAAGCGCGGATTCGTACCTTGCGGGAAAGTCACTTCGGTAAACAACGCTCGACCCGTTTCATGCTGAACTGGCATCGATGCATCAACTGGAGCGTCGCTCGACTCGCTCTTCTTCAGAAGAGCCAGGTGATATTCTTGCGAAACTTCGACTGCATCGCCAGCGGCTTTGATCCCACCTTTTTCGAGCCAAATCACCTTGCTGCACAGCAGCTGCAGAGTGCCCAGGTCGTGCGTCACGAACAGGACTGTGACCCCGCGTGCCACCATTTCGCGGATGCGGTCGGTACATTTGTTTCGAAAGGCCAGATCACCCACCGACAACGCCTCGTCGACCACCAGGATTTCCGGATCTACATGCACGGCCACCGAGAACGCCAGCCGGAGAAACATGCCGCTCGAGTAGACCTTGACCGGTTCGTCGATAAAATCATGCAACTCAGCAAAGTCGACAATCTTCTCAAAGCGATCGTCGATTTCCGCGCGCGATAGTCCAAGAATAGATCCGTTCACATAGACATTGTCGCGACCTGAGAACTCAGGATTGAAACCGGCACCTAGCTCAAGCAGTGCCGCCACACGACCCCGAACATCGACTTCTCCTTCTGAAGGCGTGACAGTTCCGCAGATCATTTGCAGCAGTGTCGACTTCCCTGCTCCATTGCGGCCGATGATGCCGACAATTTCGCCGCGGCCGACCTCAAATGAAACGTCCTTGACGGCCCAGAACAGGCGTGAGTAGCGATCGCCTCGCTGACGCAGCCGCAAACCCAATGCGCTGCTCGGAGAAAGACGCGATACCATGCCGAACGCCCCTTGAATGAGACGGTGCTGAGGCCTTTGATACTGGCGATAGAACTTGCTAAGTCCAGCCACGCGAATGGCGATTTCGTCGGACATTGAATCTTTCGTTGATCGGAGCTGGGCCACGCCTTGGAGGTCGAGGTCGCCTTGACCTGCGGGCCTAACTTCTCCCCTGGCGTCTGCGGGCTGTATGAACCGGTCTCAACATTGTGTAAAGACGAGTGCCTAGCAGGTGCATATTCTAACCGTCGTCGGCCACAGTCCCAAATTGAGGCGAGCTGCGCCGAATCGCTTCGTCGTCGCTCAGGGCAGTTCGCGCGCGTGTTCTATTTCCAGCGCGTTGATCATCGCCGCACGCGCCTCGCGTGCGACCTCGTGACGCGTCTTGCCTGCGGTCTCGATCGCGTCATGCAAATGAAGACTCACGAACAGCGGTCGGGCACGAAACAGTGCCGTGGCAGAGTCGAATAGAGTCATGTC
>CAZZVZ010000197.1:0-6378 GCA_964657655.1 Gammaproteobacteria bacterium
CTACTTCGCTGTGGGCGTCGCCGGGCTGCTGCTGACTCTGGTGACGCGCTTCTCTCTGGTTGACCCGGCGCGTGGTGCAGCCGAAGCGGCCAATGTCGATCGCGAGCCCCTCGATCTGCCAGCCACCCTGCGTTTCCTGGCCGGCCAACGCTCCTACGTGCTGCTGATCGTGGGCGCCACTCTGATGGCCTGCACCATGGCGAGCCTGGGCGCCTGGGGTCCCGCGTTTCTTGGCCGGATTCATCACCTGAGCGGCCGCGAATTGGGTTTTGACGTTGGCATGATCTCGGGCGTCGGCGGCCTGGGTGGCACCCTGCTCGGCGGCTGGCTGTCGGACTTGATTGGTCGCCGCAACTTCAAGTGGAAGCTTTTGGTACCAGCCGGCTCGTGCGTGTTTGCAGCGCCTTCGATCCTGCTGTTCCTGTTCGCACCGACCCTCGTGGGTTCGCTGATCGGGCTGACCGGCTGTGTCGCCTTCGTCGCAAGCCAGTACGGTGCACTGTTCGGCACGTTGCAGTCGGTGGTGCGCGTTAGCGTGCGGGCCTTCTCTGTGTCGGTGTTCTTGGTGTCGACCACGGTGCTCGGCGTCGGTCTGGGACCGGTTGCCGTGGGCGCCGCCGCCGATGCACTCAAAGGCAGTCAGGGCGACGCCGCGATCCGGTACGCCATGCTGATTCCCGCGCTGTCATGCCTTCTCGGTGGTCTTCTCATGCTGGTGGCGATCCGGTATGTGTCGGGCGATCTGGCAACAGCGAGCCATCAATTGACATCCAATCCAAAGGAAAATCCATGAGTGCTGTTCTAAAGGAAACCTCACGGCTCGGAATCGAGCGCATCGCAGGCTCGATCGGCGCCGAGATTACCGGTCTTGATGCAGACGCGCCGCTGACGCCTGAAACCCGTGCCTTCATTCTCGAGGCCTTCTTGCAGCACCAGTTGCTGGTCATCCGCAATCAGCACTGGAGCCCCGAGCAGCACATGGAGTTCAGTTCCATGTTCGGGCCGTTCATGGACCTGCCGCATATCCCGCGTGTACCCGGCTTCGATCTGTTGCATCAGGTCAGGCGCGAGCCGGATCTGAGTAACAAGCGCGTCCCGGGTGAAAACTGGCATACCGACAGCACTTTTCTGGCGAGCCCGCCCAAGGCCGTGGTGATGCGCGCGGTCGATGTGCCGGAGTTCGGTGGCGACACCGCCTTCACCAGCATGTACGCAGCCTACGAAGCCTTGAGCGACAAGATGCGCGAGATGATTGACGGCCTTTCTGCAGTCCACAGCGCGACCCGCGTGTTCGGCAAGGAGTCGCTCAAGCGCGAGCCGATTCTGCAGTTGCGAGAAGGTCTGACCACCACAGAAGGTGACCGGGAGACAGTCCACCCGGTGGTCTGTACGCACCATGAGAGCGGTCGCAAACACCTGTTCGTCAATCTGACCTATACGCAACGGTTCGAAGGCATGACGCCCGAGGAAAGCAGACCGCTGCTCGACTACCTGTGCACGCACGCCACACGGCCGGAATTCGGCTGCCGGCTGCGCTGGCGCAACGATACGGTGGTGATCTGGGACAACCGCTGCACCATGCATCGCGCCATTCCCGATTTTCTGCAGAGCTTTCGTTACCTGGAGCGCACCACCATCGGCGGCACGGCGCCGCACGCCTGAGAGGAGCAGGATGGTCGGGCAAAGCCTTCTGCCAAGCGGCGCGCAACTGGCCTGATTTCCACCATGCGGTGTGGCGCGCCCGTTTGCATTCCGGCGCGCAGTAGGCTTTTGGCACATCAGCGCCGCTTCGCGCTACTCTTGACTAGATTCCGCAGAGGCCAATCGACGGGGACCATCACGGTCCATTGCCTGGCTGCGGGCGAACAACCTGGTTCCATGCATCACAAACGCTGGCTGATTCTGATTGTGCTGCTGACTGGCGGCTTTCTTATGCCGCTGGACTTTTCCATCGTTAACGTGGCATTGCCTGCCATTCAGAAGAGCCTGGGCGCAACCGCCGCGCAGCTTCAGCTGGTGATCGCCCTGTACGCCGTGTTTTATTCGGTGCTGCTGGTCACTGGGGGTCGTATCGGCGATCTCCTCGGCCGAAGACAAACCTTCATCATGGGCCTTGCCGCCTTCATGGCAGCCTCGGCGGGCTGCGGTTTTGCGCCCAACATCACGATCCTGCTGGTCGGGCGCGTGGTGCAAGGCATTGCCGCATCGCTTCTCATGCCCCAGATTCTCGCCACCATTCGCCTCATTTTTCCTGCTGAAGAGCGCGCCCGGGCAATCGGTCTTTATGGCGTCATGATTGGCAGCGGCCTGGTCCTCGGCCAGCTGGTGGGTGGCGTGCTAATCAATCTCGAACCTTTTGGATACACCTGGCAGGCCATCTTCCTGGTCAATCTGCCCGTCGGCGCAGTCACTCTGGGCATGGCGATGTGGGTGCTGCCGCATCTGGAGCGCGCCCCTGGTATCAAGCTTGATCTCACAGGCGTATTGGTGCTGACCGCCGCCTTGGTGCTGCTCGTCTATCCGCTGACCGTGGGACGTGAACAGGGGTGGCCTCTGTCGACGCTGGCCTGCATGGCAGCAGCGCTACCCATGCTCGTGCTGTTTGTTATTCTCGAAATTCGCCTGTCGCGCCATGCAGGCACGCCGCTTTTGGAGATGAGACTCTTCAAGGACCGTGCATTTAGCGTCGGCATGACACTCTCACTGATTATGTACGCCAATGCTGCATATTTCTTCAGCTATGCTGTCTATCTGCAGGACGGACTGCATTGGAATGCGCTCCAGACCGGGCTTGCCAGCGTGCCCTTCAGCCTGTCGTTCCTGATCGGCTCGCTGGCAGCACCGCGTCTCATCGATGCAGTAGGCCATGGGGCGCCAAGACTTGGCTACGCCGCCCTGATTGTGGGGGAGGCGACGATGATTGGCGTGCTCCTTCGCGGCGGTGAGGCTGGTCCGGCGCTCTACTTTCCGATGGCACTCGCAGGGCTTGGTGCCGGAACGGTTTTTCCTTCGGTGATTCGCCTGGTGCTGCAAGACATAGCACCGCAATACGCCGGCATGGCGAGCGGTGCACTAACCACCGCGATCCAGCTAGGCCCTGCCTTTGCCGTGCCCATCATCGGCGGCGTATTTTTCCGGCAGCTGGCAGGACGAAGCGACGCCGTCAGTTACGAGCACGCTTTTGCAGTGGTTCTGATTTGCACAGCGAGTGTGTACCTTGTCAGTCTGCTGCTGACCACACTGCTGCGCAGCCGGCCGACTGAGGCAAGCAAGCAATCTGATGAATCGCCGGTCACGCCAAAATAACGACCAGCGCCAGGTCGCGCGGGCACCACGCCCGGCTCTTCGATGATTAGGCTGTGTCGCTGCGCGACACTGCGACACGGTATAGCTATCTGCTGCCTTGGGTGTCGCACTATAGTACGCAAGAAGGTGAACTTGGCTTTTGCGGTCGGACCGATAAACTGACGCGAACGACACATGTGGCCGAATGCTGAGGCGCGCGGGCCGATGTTTCTAGAGGACCTTGAATTGAATTTCTACTCTGTCACAACGCATTTTTTCTCGACCCGCGCCCGGTTGACGCGCTGGGAATGGTTCGCGTCGATGGCGGCGCTTGGCGTTTGCTGCGTCGCCTTTGGCATGCTGGCACAAGCGCTTGCAGGTAACCGCGGTGCCGCCTTGTTCTCGCTTCTTTTTCTTTGGTGCACAAGTTGCCTGTCGATCCGACGTCTCCACGACCGCGGCAGTTCAGGCATCAAGTTGCTCCTCTTCTTCGTCCCGTTGATCGGATGGCTCTGGTTGCTGTTCACCCTGCTTCTTGCAGGCACCGATGGCGATAACCAGTACGGCCCTGATCCGAGGCTGCGCGGGGATTACCTGCGCGTCCAGATTTTGCGGAGCTGATCCATGTCCATCGTCAACGACGTGACCGGCATCAACCCGATCGAAGTGCTCGGCATCCTCACGCCGCACTGTACCGAAGACGTATGCCGCATCATGCGTGAAAGTTCGCTTCCGCTATCCGTGGGCGGAGGCCATTTCAGCATGGGCGGCCAGACCGCCAGTCCGGGCACGCTGCATCTGGACATGCGTGAAATGAATCGCGTGCTCGACTTTGACGTTGCAGGCAAGACCATCATGGTCGAGGCCGGCATCCGCTGGTGCGACATCCAGCGCTTCGTTGATCCGCACGGACTCGCGGTCAAGATCATGCAGACGTACGCCAACTTTACGGTCGGCGGCGCGCTTTCGGTCAACGCACATGGCCGCTACATCGGACTCGGACCGGTTTGCCTTTCGGTCCGTTTCATTCGCCTGGTGCTGCCCACGGGGGAAGTGCATCAATGCTCCGCGAGCGAGAATAGCGAGCTGTTTTATGCCGCGATTGGTGGCTACGGCGCGATCGGTATCGTGACCGAAGTGTCCCTCTATCTGGCCGACAACGTTCGCATGGAACGTCAATCGACCAAGATGGCAACGCGAGATTACTGGATGTGGTTCGACGGCCACGTGCGCGGCAATGCCAAGGCGATCTTTCACAATTCAGACCTTTATCCACCGCATTACACGCGCACCCGCGCAGTGACTTGGTTCGAGACGCAAAGGCCGGCCACGACGCGCGCGCGCCTGCAGCCGCTTCGTTCCGGATTTCTGCTCGAAAAGTATTTCATGTGGGCGATCTCCGAGACGCCGCTGGGCAAGTTTCGCCGTGAATATTTAGTCGACCCGCTACTGTTCTTCAAGAGTAAGGTCCACTGGCGCAACTACGAAGCCGGCTACGATGTCGCCGAGCTCGAGCCAGTGGGCCGCACCGAGCGCACCTACGTTTTGCAGGAGTATTTTATTCCAGCCGAACAGGCTGAGCAGTTCGCGCAATTAATGGCCGATGTGCTGGCGCGCCATCGGGTCAATGCGATCAACGTTTCGATCCGCCATGCACTCGGCGATCCCGGCACCCTGATGGCGTGGGCGCGCGGCGAAACATTTGCATTCGTCCTTTATCACAAACAGCGCACGCGGCACAACGCGCGCGAGCGCGTGGCTGTCTGGACGCGAGAGCTGATAGATGCGGCACTGACCTGCCGAGGCACTTATTACCTGCCATATCAGCCGCACGCCACCGACGCACAATTTCACAAGGCGTACCCCGGTGCACAGGATTTGTTCTCGTTGAAGCGCAGACTCGATCCGCACTATCGCTTGCGCGGCGCGCTCTGGGACAAGTACTACGCGCCAACAATAGCCGGTGCGAGCGCTGCAGCGCCCCGCTTTGGCGGCTCGGGCTCACTGTTCCACGACATCTACGGCGACACGCATCAGCGCGACCGGTTCTATCGCTTCTTGCAGAATATCTTCCATCTCTTTCCAGAAGATCGCCTCCACGCTCTGATCCACAGCGCCACCGAAAAACACGCCGACGACGAGTCCATCTATCGCGAGATCCAAAATGGCCTTGACGATATCGCGCCATCGTTCGGCCTGGTACGCTACGCGCTGCCGGCGCTTGGCAAGCAGAAAGTCGAGATGGGGGTGCAGACGGCGCGCCTGCTCGCTGGAAAGCGGCCGGTTGGTTATGTGGAAATTGGCACCACGGGACGCTACGTCAAGGCGCTTAAGAAATATGCGGCAGTGACCGGCCCGGTTACACTGATCCACACGGTGAACCCAGGCTACTCACCGGAGGATCTGGTCGAGCGCGGTCAACTCGGCCCGATCGGGCAGTTCCAGGCGCTAGGCGACTACGATCCGATCACGCTTCCCGAAGCAAGTGTTGATCTTGTCAGCTGTTTTATCGGCCTGCACCACATGGCGCCGGAGCGATTGCATCCTTTTTTGCAGTCGATCGCCCGCGTGCTCCGTCCTGGAGGTCATTTCGTCTTACGTGATCACGACGTGCGTTCGGCTGAGATGAACTCTTTCGTTTCCCTGGCGCACGCGGTATTCAACGCCGGCCTCAAAGAGACTTGGGCCACCAATGCAGCCGAACTACGGCATTTCGCCAGTGAAAGCGACTGGGTGAACCGCATCCAAGCAGTCGGATTCCGCAAGGTCGGTGCTTCACTGCTGCAAAAGGGCGATCCGTCCGACAACATGCTGATGGCCTTCGAACGGCTGGCCACATGACGACGCAGGGCAGATCAATGCGGCGTAGCTTATTCTGGCTGCTGGCCGCACTGCTGATATACCCATTTGCAACGCCAAGCGGACGCGCCGAACGGCCCAACTCAGCCGACACGTTACAAGGCGCAGCGGTTGATGTCGCGCCCGATCAGAGGCGTGGTGTCGAGCAGACACTCTTGACCTTTCCCGAGTGGTACCTGGTACATAGCCCCGCCGAATATGCAGTTTTCGTCCAGACCCACCCGGCCCACGAAT
>CAZZVZ010000198.1:0-6349 GCA_964657655.1 Gammaproteobacteria bacterium
CCCCCGGCCGGAGTTGCCCTTGCAGCTGGCTTTTCTCGAGCTGATGCAACCCGATCTGGGCAGCGCCATCAAGAACCTTGCCGATAAGGGGTGCAAGGAGATTCGGGTGGTACCGCTGTTTCTGGGCGAAGGAGCGCACCTCCGACGCGACCTGCCGGCGCTGATCGCGGCGCAGCAGGCCCTTTTCCCGGGCGTGTCGCTCAAGGTCAGCAGGGCGGCAGGCGAGTCGCCGGAGGTGCTCTTCGCATTGGCGCAGTACTGTCTGGCAGAGATCGGCGCAGATGCGTTGCCCGCCCCAAAATAAATATGCCCGGTTAGGGTAAGCGCTCTGGACAGGCCAAATCGGCTCGGCTAGGATGCAGCACGCTTTTGACTTGGTAGAGCCAAAAGCCCGAAGTACCGAATTGATGAGGCGCGCTGGACGCGCATTCACAAGGGATATGGAGGAGGGATACGGAGGAGGAGGGGCGGCATGATTGCCGCCGCTTTTTGGGCGCATCGAACCAAGGTTCTTTGCGCCTTTTTTCTTTTGTGCGCGTGCTTTCGCTAGTTCGCGCGGAACTGATCGTGGCAGCCCTTGCAGGACTTCGCAGTGCTGTCGAAGGCGCTCTTGAGGGCTGTCTTGTCGCCAGCGTGCGCGGCTGCAAGCAGCGCTGCTGTCTTGCCCTGAAACTCATCGACGGCCTTCTTGAAACGATCGCCTTGCGTCCAGATGTCAGGCTTGGCGCGCGATCCGGCTTGCGTGCCGGGCAGGAATGCATGCCACGGCAGCCTGGCCATGCTGTCGACCAGCTGGGCATTGGCTTCGACATCGTGTGCCACGAATGGACCGCCGGTGAGTGCCTGATTGATCGCGCCAAAATGAAACGACATCACCTCGAAAACCGAGCGCCGGTATCGAATCGCGTCGTCGGGCTTTTGAAACTGTGCCGGCGCGCTTGCGCCAAAGGCGCCGAGGGCGAGCGTGACAAGCAAGGCGAGGGTCCACAGTGAACGCTTTCTCATGGCCGCTCCAGGTGCTGTTGCCGCTGCAGCCAGCATCGGCTGCGCCTATTCTCGCGCCAGCTGCGCCGCAGCACCGATGTAGCTCTCGGGTGTCATGGCAAGCAGCCTGTCCTTGTCCTCGGCCGGCAGATCGAGCTGGCTGATGAAACTCTGCAGCGCTTCGCGCGAAATACCTTTGCCGCGCGTCAGATCTTTGAGCTGTTCGTAGGGATTGGGCAGGCCGTGACGTCGCATCACGGTTTGCACCGGCTCTGCCAGCACTTCCCAGGCATCGGCCAGATCTGCGCGGATGCTCTCGTGATTGACTTCCAGCTTGCCAATACCGCGGGCGCACGAATCAAACGCCAAGAGACTATAGCCAAACGCAACGCCGACGTTTCTCAGCACCGTGGAATCGGTCAGGTCGCGCTGCCAGCGTGAAATCGGCAGCTTTTCCGACAGGTGGCGCAACAAGGCGTTGGCAAGGCCCAGATTGCCTTCGGAATTCTCGAAGTCGATCGGGTTGACCTTGTGCGGCATGGTCGATGAGCCAATCTCGCCTGCCTTGAGCCGCTGACGGAAGTAGCCCAGGCTGATATAGCCCCAGACATCGCGGTTGAAGTCGATCAGGATGGTGTTGATGCGCGCCAGTGCGTCAAACATCTCGGCCATCCAGTCATGCGGCTCGATCTGGATGGTGTGCGGATTAAAGCCGAGACCGAGCCGCTGCTCGACGACTGCCCTTGAAAATGACGGCCAGTCGACATCGGGATAGGCCGCCATGTGGGCGTTGTAGTTGCCGGTCGCGCCATTCATCTTGGCGCGCACCTGTACCGCGCCCAGGGTTGCGATGGCACGCTTGAGACGTGCCGCAAAATTCGCCATCTCCTTGCCGAGCGTGGTCGGCGAGGCAGGCTGACCATGGGTGCGCGACAGCATCGCCACGTCGCCGTGTTGCAGGGCCAGTGTGGAGAGGCTCTCGCACAGGCTGGTCAGTTTCGGGATCAGCACGGCGTCGCGGGCGCCGCCGAACATCAATGCGTGAGCCGTGTTGTTGATATCTTCCGAGGTGCACGCAAAGTGGATGAATTCGGCCGCGCGCGCCAGTTCATCGTCACCCGTTGCGCGTTCCTTGAGCCAGTACTCGACCGCTTTGACATCATGATTGGTGACCGACTCGATCTCCTTGATGCGCCTGGCGTCAGCCTCGGAGAAATCTGCAGCCAGTGTCAGCAGCTTGGCCTGCGCCGCTTCGCTAAAGCGCGGCACGCCGGGCAATTCGCCAGTGCCAAGTGCCAGCAACCACTGGATCTCGACCTGGACGCGATGGTGCATGAAGCCGGCCTCGGACAGCCAGGGCCGCAATGCATCGGTCTTGCTGGCATAGCGGCCATCCAGCGGGGACAGGGCCGACAGACTCGACAGTCCGTCAAGGGGCAAAGGGGTCATGCGGGCGCCTTCTGATTAAAGAAGGATTTTAACACTGGCGCTGTTGTACTTCGGTGTTCTAAGGGTCTATCCGGGATCGAAACAGGGTGGGCCGATGCTATACTTTGGCCGCTTTTCGCCGCCTGAAAATGACCCAAAATTGATGAAACTGATCGGTTCGCAAGCCAGCCCTTACGTTCGCAAAGTGCGCATCGTGATGGCCGAGAAAAAAATAGATTTTCAATTTTTGGTTGAAGATCCCTGGGCCGAAAATAGCCCTGTGTCCGACAGCAATCCGCTCGGCAAGGTGCCCTGCCTCATCATGGAAGATGGCGGCGCAGTATTCGACTCACGCGTCATCGTTGAATATCTCGACACCCTGACGCCGGTCGGCAAGCTGATTCCATCGAGCGGTCGCGAACGCGCAGAAGTCAAATGCTGGGAGGCGCTGGCGGACGGCATCGTTGACGCCGGCATCCTGGCGCGCCTGGAACGCCTAAGACCCGAAGCGCAGCAAAGCGACGCGTTCATCACGCGCCAGATGAAAAAACTGCATGGCGGCTTAAAGGCCATGTCGAGTGGCCTGGCTGACCATCCCTGGTGCACCGGCAATCATTACACGCTGGCCGACGTCGCGGTCGGTTGCGCACTGCGCTGGATCGAGTTCCGTTTCCCGGACATCAGCTGGCGCGCGGATTACGCCAACCTGGCGCGTCTTGCCGACAAGCTCGCTGAACGTACGTCGTTTCGCGATACTGACCCTATCCCACAGGCGGCCGTTCCAGCGTAATGCGGGTGATGCGGCTACCGGCCACCAGTGACGCTGCGTTCTTTGTGGACCGGTCGTCGCCTAAGTCCAAGCCCGATGTGCGCTGTTCTCACAGACTGGGATCTGTGTGGGTAGCATGCTGCGCGACTCGAAGACGCGCTGCCCGAGCCAATCCAAATTTCAACGTGGCAACCGCATTGCTGCGCTATCGTTCACCATGCGTGTCCTCGCGCATGATTGAGAAACTTACTGCCCACTAATTAAGGAAGGGCGCTAAATGTCGTCTGCCAATTCGAAGCTTGTGCCACGCCTGCTTAGCCTTCCGATACGACGTCGCGCGATCGCACTATGCGTCCCGGTATTGATTGGCGCCTGCGGAGGCGGAGGGGGTGGAGGGTCTGCAAGTACGACTGCGAGCGGATCAATGCCTTCATCGACATTGAGCGCATCCCAGACGGCATATGAAAGTGCCGTGCTCAGCCAAAACGGTGGCGAGCATTATCTCGAAGGCAATCTGCTCTTTACCATCTCGGGAAGCGGGCCCGTGATAAGCCCGTCGAGCAAGTTCTTCGTGCAGAACATGAGCATACCGTCATCGCCTGCGAAGGGAGCCCAGCGATTCGTCGTGTCGCTCACAAGTCTCGCGGACAACTTGGCGAACCCGACCCTTCCTGCCCCGAGGCGCTGGCTGGTTGACGGATCGGTGGTCGTCGCGGCATCGCCCCAAACGGCGACGGTTACCTATGAAGGACCAAACATCCAAGTCGCGTATCTTGCGGCCGATGGCAAGACGGTCGTCGACTCTTTGCTTTTGACGACGGTTGTTTCGACGCCGCTGTCAGGCTTGATTGGGGCAACTCCCACTCAGGTGTTCTCAGGAAGCTTTCTCGGCGTCCTCACGGACACAATTAATGGTCAGACGCTTTATAGCCCGCAAAGTGCTGCCGTGGAAGTCGACGATTGCGTCTTGCCGGTCACCAGCGGTACTGCAGTCACGCCATGTCCGAGCACCAGTAGCCAACTGTCGACATTCTTTCCCTACACCGATAACGCGACAGGGATCACCTATCAGTTTGCGGATGGCCAGGTTCAAACGGAAGCAGGGGTATCAATGTGGGTATCGACCAGCAATGTGCCGAACCTTCCAACTGCAAGCCGTCGAATCTTCTATCAAGCGGGCGGACAGATATATGGCGGGTTGCTGATGAAGGCAGGTACGCCGTACGGTATCTCTCCGCTGGGCGGTGGTGCACCCCAAGACTTCGAGATTGTCTTCAATCAGACTGCAGTGCAATCCATTGAAGCAGCGATTGCATTCTAGCTTGCAGAAGCTCTACAGGCTCCTTCGCTAAACCGCCGCAGCAAAACTCTCGGCGCGAGCCTTGGGCCAGTACACCTTGAAGACCGCCTGCTCAAAGCGTCCTTCCAGCAGGCTTCCTGGAGAGATGAAGTTGGCGAGTGTCGACAGCAAACGCACATCGTTGCTCGAGACTCGCCGGACGATGTGATCGGGTGAAATTTCATTGGGGTGCAGCAGTCCTGCGGCGCCAACCAGTTCTGCCAGGGCGGCCAGCGTCTGGCGGTGAAACTGGAAGACCCGCTCGGCCTTGTCTGGCACCACCAGCGCACGCTGGCGCAGGGGGTCTTGGGTCGCCACGCCAGTCGGGCAATGGTCGGTGTGGCACGACTGCGATTGAATGCAGCCGATGGCAAACATGAAGCCACGCGCCGAGTTGCACCAGTCGGCACCAAGCGCCATGGTGCGCGCAATGTCGAACGCCGTGATGATCTTGCCGGATGCGCCGATGCGGATCTGATCGCGCAGATTGAGACCCACCAGCGTGTTGTGCACCAGCTGCAGACCTTCTTGCAGCGGCGTGCCGACGTGATCAGAAAACTCCACGGGTGCAGCCCCGGTGCCGCCTTCCTTGCCATCGACCACAATGAAGTCAGGTGTGATGCCGGTCTGCAGCATGGCCTTGGCAATCGCGAAGAATTCCCAGGGGTGGCCGATGCAGAGCTTGAATCCAACCGGTTTGCCACCTGAGGCCTTGCGCAGGCGCTCGATGAACTGGAGCAGCTCGATGGGTGTCGAGAAGGCACTGTGCAGCGCCGGCGAAACGCAATCCTGGCCGAGCGCCACGCCGCGGGCGCGCGCGATCTCAGGAGAGACTTTGGCGGCCGGTAGCACGCCGCCGTGCCCAGGCTTGGCGCCTTGCGAGAGCTTGATCTCGATCATCTTGACCTGCGGCTCACGCGCATTGACGACGAACTGCTCTTCGGAGAACTGGCCGTCGGGGGTGCGGCAACCGAAGTAACCCGAGCCGATTTCCCAGATCAGATCGCCACCCATCTCGCGGTGATAAATGCTGATGCTGCCCTCGCCGGTATCGTGTGCGAAGCCGCCGCGTCGCGCGCCCTCGTTGAGCGCTTTGATGGCGTTGGCCGACAATGCGCCGAAACTCATGGCCGAGATGTTGAAGACCGACGCCGCGTAAGGCTGTGTCACGCCGGGTTTCAATTCGCCGCTCTTGGTCTTGCCGATCTGGATGCGATAGTCACTGGTTGTGACCCGTGTTGGTGCCATCGAATGATTCATCCATTCGAAGCCCGTGGCGTACACGTCCTCGGTGGTGCCAAACGGCCGTTTGTCGAGCTGGCGCTTGGCGCGCTGGTACACGATCGAACGCTGGTTGCGCGAGAACGGCGCGGCTTCCTTGTCGCTCTCAATGAAGTACTGGCGGATTTCGGGCCGAATGTATTCGGCCATGAAGCGAAAATGGGCCAGCAGCGGGTAGTTGCGCCTGATCGAGTGGCGTGTCTGAATCAGATCCCACACGCCGATCAGCGTCAGCAGCGCCGAGACGACGAGAATCGGCGCGAACCAGTGGACCATCGGGGTGAGGGCGAGACTCGCCAGAAAGACCAGGGCACAGGTCAATAGCGCATAGAAGCGCGAAGGCACGATCATGAGTCTCCCTTGAGGCTCAGCGAGCCCCCTTTTTTTCACGTTTGCGAGAGCCTAACACCGGCTCGACCCCGAAGAAAGAAGACTATTGCAGCGTGCCGTGCGAAATTTCCTCTGGCACATCGTGCAGTGCGTGATCGATCATGCCGCCGCCCAGACAGCGCTCACCCTGATACACCACGGCCGACTGTCCGGGCGGA
>CAZZVZ010000199.1:0-6333 GCA_964657655.1 Gammaproteobacteria bacterium
CCAGGGGCCGTATACCGTGAAGAATCGCAGGCCGGTGGTCGGAAGCCCGTAGATGTGGCTGTAAGCGTGCGCCATCAGTTCGTTGGCTTTCTTGGTGGCCGCATAAAAGCTAACCGGATGATCGACCGCGTCGTGTTCGGAGAATGGCAATTTCTCGTTGCCGCCGTACACGCTTGAAGTGCTCGCGTAGACCAGATGAGCCACCCCTTGCAGGCGGCATGCCTCGAGAATGTTGGTGAAGCCGAGCAGATTGCTTTGCGTGTACGCCAGCGGATTGACCAGCGAATAGCGCACACCAGCTTGCGCTGCCAGATGCAGCACCGCGTCGAAGGCATCGGCCTGAAATACCTCGAGCAGAGCCGCGAGATTGGTGATGTCGGTCTCGACGAAGCGAAAGCCCTGCAATCTGGCAAGGCGCGCCAGCCGGGCGCGCTTGAGGTTGACGTCGTAGTAATCATTGACGTTGTCGATGCCAACCACCTCATCGCCACGCTCGATGAGCCGCACGACAGCGAACGAGCCGATGAAGCCTGCGGCCCCAGTGACAAGAATCTTCAAGGTTCGGTCCGTTTCAGCGCAAATAACTTGGCGTACTTGATAAAGCTATTGAAGCATCCGATCGAGATGTGGATCAGGCCGGCTCGACCGTCCAGGAAGCCCGCGCGAAAGATATAGAACTTGATGAATCTGATCAGTGGCGAGACCAGCATGCGTAACAGACCTGGGGCGGCGCCGCCCGCGTGCAGTGCAGCGGCCTGCAAGGTCGTATAACGATTCTGTTTTTCCATGTAGGTGCTGAGATCGTCGGCGGAATGATGCAGCAGCGCAGCACCATGAATGCGCGCGATGTGATGCTTGGCGATGACCTTCTCGTGAACGCTGTCATCACTCCATTGCGCATTGCGGCGGTCGAACAGACGCAAGCTCCAGTCGGGGTAGCCTTCGCCATGGCGCAGATAGGTTCCCAGAAAGAAGTTGGAGCGGGCAAGCTGGTAGGCGCTGGCCTGCGGCTGTTGCATCACGGCGAGAATCTTTTCTGCCAACTCGCCCGAGACGCGTTCATCAGCGTCGACACAGAGCACCCAGTCGTGACTCGCCAGATTCACGGCATAGCGTTTTTGTGGACCGAAACCACTCCATGCGTGAAATTCAAAGCGTGCGCCGAATCGTTGTGCCAGCTCCCTTGTCTTGTCACGACTGCCCGCGTCGACGATCAGGATCTCGTCGACGAAATCCAGCGACTGGAGGCAGGCCTCAAGGTGGTGTTCGGCATCGAGCGTGATGATTACAGCCGATAGTTGGGGACGCCCCTTCATTCGTTGACTAGAATGATGCCCGTATGAATAGATACGAAATTGTACGCGAGGAATGTCCCGACCCATGCCATCTCCCGAACTGAGCTTGCTGATCGTGAAAACCAGCTCCCTTGGCGATGTCATCCATACCTTGCCGGTGGTGGAAGATCTGGCGCTGCATCGTCCTGATGTACGCGTCGACTGGATGGTGGAGGAGGCATATGCCGACCTGCTTGCTCTCGAACCCCACATCAACCGCGTGATCGCGGTCGCAGAGCGGCGCTGGCGTGCCGAGCGCGGCGCACAAAGCGTCCAGCAACGGCGCGCGTTCGAGGCTGAGCTGCATCAAGTCAATTACGATCTGGTGATCGATTTTCAGGGCCTTCTCAAGAGTGCCTTGCTGGCTTGCAAGGCGCGTCTTGCACGCCACGGTGTGCGCGTTGGCTATTCGTTTCGCTCAGCACGCGAGCCACTGGCACGGCTGTTTTATCTGCGCGGTTACTCGATTGGTCCCAAGCAGCACGCCGTCGAGCGACTGCGTTCGCTGGCAGGACAGGCGCTAGGCTACCAGCCGAGCGGCGCGCCGCGCTTTAATCTGGCCGTGCCCGCGATGCACTTCGACTGGCTCCCTCAGGGACCTTATGCGGTGTTCCTGCATGCCACCGCGCGCGCAGAAAAACAGTGGGCCGATTCGGCCTTTCGGACGCTGGCCAGGCATCTTGCAGTGCTCGGTATTGGTGTCGTCGTTCCCTATGGCAATCAAGCCGAGCGTTTGCGCGCCGAAGTGATTGCCAAGGATATTGCCACTGTGCAGGTGGCGCCACCGCTCAAGCTGAGCCACATTGCTGCCCTGCTGCAACAGGCGGTCCTGGTGGTCGGGGTCGATACGGGTCTTACCCACCTGGCCGTCGCTGTCGGCACGCCGACCATCGGTTTGTTCGGCGCCACACCACGCTGGCGTTACGCGCCCTACTGGAGCGACAAGGCCATCAGCCTGGGCGATGGCCGGCAGCCTGTCGTCGAGGAGGTGATCGCTGCAGCCACACGGCTGCTGGAACAGAAGGCCGTCGATGCCTGAATCGCTGGCGCGGCTCTGCTATGCCTTGCTGCTGATCTGTCTTGCGCCCATGTTCTTGTTGCACCTGGTGCTGCGTGGCCGGCGGCAGCCTGAGTACCTGCAGCACATCGGTGAGCGGTTCGGGCGCTTTGCGCGTGTCGAGCCAGCGCCGCGCATCTGGGTACACGCGGTGTCGGTGGGTGAGACGCGCGCGGCGGAGCCACTCCTGAAAGCACTCGCGCTACGCTATCCCGGGGCGAAATTCGTGATCACGCACACCACGCCGACCGGGCGGGCCGTGGCGCTGCCATCGTCTATCCCGGCAGAGCGCATCTATCTGCCGTACGACTATTCCTTTGCGGTGAGAAGGTTTCTCAAGGCCTATCGGCCAATCGCCGGCCTGCTGATGGAAACCGAGGTGTGGCCCAATCTGACGCGCGAGGCCAGTGCGCTCGCCATCCCCTTGGCACTGGTCAACGCGCGCCTGTCGGCCCGTTCGCTGCGCCGGGGCCTGCGCTTTCGCGCGCTGCTGGCACCGGCCCTGAGGCGCCTGGCCCTGGTGCTGGCGCAAAGCCCGGCCGATGCAACGCGGCTGGTCGAACTGGGCGCGCGGGCGCCGCTCGCGGTCGGCAATCTCAAATTTGATTCCGAGGTGCCCGAAGCACAGCTTGCCCTCGCAGAAACGTTTCGGGAGCGCTTTGCGACAAGGCAAGTGCTGCTCGCTGCAAGCACGCGCGAAGGTGAAGAGGAGCTGATTCTCAAGGCGTGGAGCGCGCGTGAGCTGCTGCCCCACGCATTGCTGGTGATCGTGCCGCGTCATCCGCAGCGCTTTGACGAGGTTGCACATCTGATCGAGGCTCACCAGCTGAGCTTTTCACGCCGCAGCAGCGGCGACCTCTCCATCGACGCGTCCTGCCAGGTGCTGCTGGGTGATTCGATGGGTGAGATGCTGGCCTACTATGCCAGCGCCGATGTCGCCTATGTCGGGGGCGGCCTGCTTGCCTATGGCACGCATAACCTGATCGAAGCCTGCGCGGTCGGCTGCCCGGTGCTGCTTGGGCCGCACACCTTCAATTTTGCCGACGCAGCACGTGGCGCACTCGAGGCCGGGGCTGCGCGCTCGGTTAAAGATGCTGATGATCTGATTCGCCTCGCCGCAGAAATTCTTGGCGACCACGTGGTGCGCCAGGAGATGGCCCGTGCAGCGCTCAGCTTTGCCAGGGCTCATCAAGGCGCCACCATGCGCAGCGTGGCTGCGCTGGCAGAGATTCTCGACTCAGTGCTGCAGCAGCACGTTGATGGCGACTAGATCGTTTTCGGTGAGCGTGCCGGCGGCTGCCTTGAGCCTCAGGCCGTTCATCAAGGTGTCATAGCGCGCCTTGGCCAGATCGCGCTTGGTCGAATACAGCTGCTGCTGCGCATTCAGCACATCGATGTTGATGCGAATGCCGACCTGATAGCCGAGCTTGTTGGATTCGAGTGCACTGGTACTTGAAATCTCGGCGGCCTCGAGGGCCTTGACCTGGGCCAGCCCGCTGGTCACACCGACGAAGGTCTGGCGCACCGTCTGGTCGGCATTGCGCCGCGACAGCTCCAGGTCGGCACTCGCCTTGTCAGACAGCGCGACAGCCTCGCGTATCTTGCTGGTGTTGTAGCCGCCTGTGAAGAGCGGCACGCTCAGCTGGATGCCGATCGAGTTGGTGGCATCGCTGCCAAGTTCAGGGGGCAGCACTGAAGTCAGCGATTTCTGGAATTGGCGCTGCGCCACAACGTCCAGCGTGGGATAGATCGCGCCCTTGGAGATTTCAATCTGGCGCTGCGCCACTTCGAAGTTGGCTTCGGACTGTGCCACCTGCGGATTCTGCGCGGCGGCACTATCGAGCCAGTCAGACAGCTTGGCCGGCGCGGGCGGCGACAACTTGACTCCTGGCACCAGCGACGCGACGGCGCCAGGCGGGTGGCCGACGATCTGCTGCAGGGCCGATTGCTTGACCTCGAAGTCGCTTTGCGCTGCGATCTCCTGAGCGTCGGCCAGGTCGTAGCGTGCCTCGGCTTCGTTGGTATCGGTAATCGTCGCCGTGCCGACATCGAAATTGCGTTTGGCCGATTCGAGCTGTTCGGAGATGGCCTGCTTTTGCGCGTTCAGGAAGTCAATCGTGTCGCGCGCATTGAGCACATCGAAGTAAGCCTGCGCGACGCGCACGATCAGGTCTTCCTGGGCCTGCGCGAACTGGGCCTGCGCCTGCACCACCAGCAGTTCGTCTTGCTTGTAGGTCTGCCAGTTGGCCCAGCGAAACAGCGGCTGGGTCAAGACCAGCCCGAAGGCACGGCTCGGATATTGCAGTCCTACGGTCGGATACGGGGATTCCACCACCGTCTGGGTGCTGTATGTGTCGTTGGCGGTGAGCGTGATCTGGGGCAGCAGGAGCGAGCGCCCTTGCGGATACTTTTCCTCTGCAGCCAAGAGCGCATGCCGCGAGGACGCGAAGTTGGGGTCGTTGCTGACCGCATCCTTGTAGAACGAGAGCAGGTCTGCCGCATGCGCCGGAAACGCGAGGCAAACCAAGACGGCGGCAAGAAGTCTGCGAGTCATCAAATAGTCCGAAAGTTTTCGTCGGTGGCAGATGCGCGCTTGAGCCGATCGGCTGGCGTGTCCTGCCAAGCTGGTCGCCATAGTGAACCATTGATGCGCAGCCCGAATAGCGACGTGCGACGAATTGCATGTGATGCGGACAGACTGCCAAAAACAGGGTGCCGAACTCCAGCCAAGCCTGGTTGCGGCGGCGCGTGCCACGCTTTTGCTGTGCTGTCCCTCGAGCCTGCCACCTAGTAACGCGGCACAGCCGGATCGATGAGCGCGGACCATGCGTCGATTCCGCCGGTCAGGTTGTAGACCTGCTCGAATCCCTGCTTTTCGAGGTACAGCGCCACCGACAGGCTGCGCGCACCGTGGTGACAAAGGCACACGATCGGCCGCTCGGCATCAAGCTCTTGCGTCCGGCCCGGGATCTCGTTCATCGGGATGACGGTCGCGTCAGGCAACGCTGCGCGTGCCACCTCCCAGCGCTCGCGCACGTCCAGGATCAAAGGGGCCGGGCGCGACGTGTCGCTGAGCCAGGCATTGAGTTCGGCAACACTGATGGGCTGCATCAGAAGCTGAATCGTGAAGGTTGCAAGGCGTTGATGAGCGGTGTGACCGAGGTTTCGAACAGCGTCAGCGGCTCCCAGGAGTCGCTGCCGGTGCGTGTGATGATTTGGGCCGTCATGGCCGGCGCGTCGCCGACGAACACCGCCATGCGGCCGCCCACGGTCAGCTGGTCGAGCAGCGCCTGCGGCACGACTGGCAGCGACCCTGACACGACCAGCACGTCGACCTGACCGGCAGGCGCGTAGCCCTGGGCAGCGTCGCCCAGTGCCAGTGTCACGTTGCGAATGTCAGATCTCGCCAGATTCTCGGCGGCAAAATTCTTCAGGTCTTCAATGATCTCGACCGAAGTCACCTGCTTGCCCTTGAAGGCGAGCAAGGCTGCCATGTAGCCCGATCCGGTGCCGATTTCGAGAATCGTCTCATCCGGCGCGATGGCCAGTTCCTGAAGAATGCGCGCCTCCATCTTGGGCAGCAGCATCGACTGACCATGGGGCAACGGGATCTCGCGATCGACGAACGCCAGATTGCGGTACTGGGGCGGCACGAACTCTTCGCGCCGCACCACGGTCAGCAGATCGAGAACCGACTGGTCGAGCACGTCCCAGGGCCGGATCTGCTGCTCGATCATGTTAAAGCGTGCGGTTTCGAAGTTCATGGTTGTTGCCTGTGCTGTTTTCAGAGCGGGAGTATAACTAGCCGGGGTGGCCAATGACCAGTATCGCCCGGCGAGGCAATGGCCGGTTGCTTCTCGGATTGCAGTTTTGGGGCAGCCGCAGTACTCTCGGAAACTACGCAGGGGTCCTCGTCGACGACGGGGTGAGACCATACCCTTC
>CAZZVZ010000200.1:0-6332 GCA_964657655.1 Gammaproteobacteria bacterium
GGCGACTGCGGTGACCTGATCCTCTTGCGCCAAACCGAAGTCGTAGTCGATCTCGTCGACATAGGCGAGCGGTTGGGCGTCCTTGTTCCAGATCTTGAAGTTGGGGTTACGCACCATCTTGAGCTGCTTCTTCGGATCGTAGCTCACGAACATGAAGGGGCCGGTACCCGGGATGGGCGTGATACCGGCATCGCGCACCGGCGCGCTGGCCGGCAGAATGACGGCGTGTCCAAAGGCCAGTTTGTAGAGGAACTCCGGGTCCGGCTTGGTGAGATGAAACACCACCGTGTTGGCCTTCTTGTCGACCACCACACCGCCCGCGAGTGTGCAGCTTGCAGGCGCCTTGATGCAGGCATCGGCACCGACGATCTGGTTGTAGAAGGTACCGGCGGTGGGCGACAGAACCTTGAAGATGCGCCGGAACGACGCGGCCACGTCGTCGACGTCGACCTCCTTGCCATCGGAGAAGTGGATCCCGCGGCGCAAGACGAAGGTGAAGGTCTTGTCGTTGTCAGTCGGCTTGGGAATACTTTCGGCCAGGTCAGGCACCACCTCGAAGGAGGCGTCGCCGGAGGCTTTCTTGAAGGTCACCAGGCCGTCGTAGACGCTCACGAACAGCTGCGCGAACTTCAAGGTGTAGTTGACCTGTGGATCGAGCGTGCCGGACGCCGACGCCGACAACAGGCGCAGCTTGCCACCCTGGTGCTCTTGCGCCTGCACCAACGGCAGACAGAACAACAGGCACAGCATCACGGAACAGGCGCGCAGGATGATTCTTTGGATCATTGGTTTCTTGGAAGTCAAAAAAGAAGGACCCAAGACGGCGCCGCGGCCAGTCAGGAGGCAAGCGCATATTCTGACACAGGGCTCCGGCTTTTCAGCCCTTTGCGAGTTGCCGTGCGCTGCAATGCCACGCTCGCTTGTGCCAAGTTTGTATACACTTCTGCCACCCGCATGCCAAGGCTCCTGGCTGCAGCTTCTTCGAAGATCAAACGACATGCCCGCTCCCTTTGACAACCCGGTCGCCGTGGCCATCATCTGTGGCGTGTTTGGTCTTTTGATCGGCAGCTTCCTCAACGTGGTGATTTATCGCCTGCCGGTGCGCATGAAGCGCGGCTGGGCCAAGGACGCCAGCGAGTTTCTGGCCGACGCGGATATCCATGAGGCACTCTCGCTCGTGCCCGACGACCGCGCTGCGCTGGCCGACAGTGCCAAGCGGGTCGAGGCCGCGCTCGGCCAGCTGCCGCGTCTCACGCTGTCGCGGCCGCGCTCGGCGTGTCCTTGTTGCGGTCACAAGATCAGTGCCCTGGAGAACATTCCACTGGTGTCCTATTTGGTGCTGCGCGGCCGCTGCAAGGGCTGCAAGGCGCACATTTCGCTGCGCTACCCGCTGGTGGAACTGGCGGTGGGCCTGCTGTTTGCCGCCGCCGGCTGGCATTTTGGTGCGACTGCGCAGCTGATCGACGGCCTGATCCTGATCAGCCTGTTGTGTCCCATGACGCTGATCGATGCTGACACCATGCTGCTGCCTGACTCCCTGACCTTGCCGCTGCTCTGGCTGGGCCTGCTTGCCAGCACCTTCTCACTGGGGTTCGTGTCGCTGCAAGACAGCGTCATCGGTGCGGCTGCCGGATACGCCATCTTCTGGTTGCTGGCCAACGCCTTTCGCGTGTTGCGCGGGGTCGAAGGCATGGGCGGCGGCGACTTCAAGCTGCTGGCTGCGCTTGGCGCCTGGTTCGGCTGGAGCGCCCTGCTACCCATCGTGCTGCTGTCAGCAGGGGTCGGCTCGGTGGTCGGGTTGACGCTGCTTGCGAGCAAGCGTGCAACCATGCTGTCGCGCCTGCCTTTTGGGGTCTACCTGGCCCCGGCTGGCCTGTTGATGCTGTTCTTCGGGCCGCAGCTGATCGCCCTGGTGATGCCGGGTGCCGACTGAGCGCTATGTCGTCGCGCTGACGGGAGGCATCGGCTCGGGCAAATCGACCGTGGCCGAAGCATTCCAGGATAAGGGCGTCGATCTGGTCGACGCCGACGCCATCGCGCACCAACTGACCGGGCCGGGCGGGCGCGCCATGGATGCCATCGTGGCCGAGTTCGGACCCGACATGCGCAGCGCTCAAGGCGCGCTGGATCGCGACCGCATGCGCCAGCGGGTGTTCAGTGACGACTCCGCGCGACGTCGTCTGGAAGCCATCTTGCACCCCATGATCCGGCAAGTGACCGATGCTGCGATTGCCGCCGCAAGGTCACCCTATGTGATCTGGGCCGTCCCCCTGCTGTTTGAAGGGGGTGGTGACGGCCACCAGCGCGCGCAGCGCGTGCTGGTGGTGGATTGCCCAGAAGAACTGCAAATCAGTCGCGTGATGGCAAGAAGCGGCCTCAAAAGAGCCGAGGTCGAGTCCATCATGGCGCGCCAGGTGTCACGCGCCGAGCGCCTGCGCCATGCTGACGATGTGCTGCTCAACGACGGCAGCATCGACCAACTGGAGGGCCCGATCGAGGCTTTGCATGTCAATTACCTGAAGATTTCCGGCGGTTAATATCAGGAACGTTTGTAATTCAGCACGGCTTGCTTCAAAATCCGCGAAAATCCATTGCGTGGTTCGTCGCATTTCATCGCAGGCCTGAATTGCATGCAGCACCTATGACGTCACCCATTTGCCTGACCTCTTCCTGCGGGATGCCAGATTGATTCTTTACGAGTATCCCTTCAACGAGCGCATCCGTACCCTGCTCCGGCTTGAAGACCTGTTTGATCGGCTTGAATTCTTTCTCGCTCAAAGCGAGGCTCCTTCGCATCATGTCGCGCTGATTACCATGTTCGAGATCCTCGACGTGGCCGGCCGCGCCGACCTCAAGAGTGATCTGATCCAGGAACTCGAGCGCCAGCGCCAGACCCTGTCGAGCTTTCGCAACAACCCGGGCGTCGATGCAACCGCCCTGGAACACATCCTGAGCCAGATCGAAGTGGCCGCCTCATCACTCGTCAATCTTCCTGGCAAGACCGGACAGCATCTACGCGAGCACGACTGGCTGACCAGCATCAGGAGCCGAAGCATCATCCCGGGCGGAACCTGCGAATTCGATCTGCCCTCGTACCATGCCTGGCTGCATCGCTCGGCCGAAATCCGCATGCGCGACCTGGACACCTGGATCGGCCCGATGCGTCCGTTGCGCGACTGCATCCGCATCGTTTTGAAACTGTTGCGCGAATCGGGCCAGACCACGCGTATCGTGGCCGCCCAGGGCAGTTTCCAGCAGATGCTGGGGGGCAAGTCCTACCAGATGCTGCAGGTCAAGCTCGACGAAGACCTCGGCGCCATTCCCGAAATCAGCGCCAACCGCTACATGATCTGGGTCCGCTTCACCACCCAGGATGGCGGTGACATGCGGCCACGGCCGTTTGATTCCGACGTGCCCTTCGACCTGGTGCTATGCAATCTGTAAGACGTCCCATCAAGTGTCCGACCTGCGGCGATACAGTGGTCTGGAGTGAGGCCAACCGCTTTCGCCCGTTCTGTTCGGAACGCTGCAAGAATATTGACCTCGGCGCCTGGTCCTCGGGCAGCTACAGCATCCCCGACAACGGACCTTCGGGTGGCGATCAGGGCGACGATCTCGAGCCGGACTGACGAGGCGTCACCACGCGGCGCGCTGCGCCGCGATGCCGTGCGCACCGTGTGTCAGCGCCCGGGCAAGCAAGTCATCGGAAAAATCCAGGCCGCCCAAGGCAAACACCGGCAGCGGGCTGGCGCTCACCGCGGCGGCAAAACCAGGCCAGCCAAGCGCCCTTCGACCCGGGTGCGAGGGCGTGTCGAGCACATTGCCCAGCAACGCAGCATCGGCACCGAAGGCCGCTGCGCGTTCGAGGTCTGCTGGCGCATGTACCGACGCGACACACCACTGCACCGCAGGGCGGGCTGTCATCTGTGCGAGATCGCGCGCCGTGACGTGCACGCCATCGGCCTCGCTCCAGAATAAGGAAGGATGCCGGCTGCTCACCAGCAGCCTGACGCCTGCCGTGCGACACAGCGGCAGAACTGCAGCAAAGAGGCGCTCGAACGAGGCTCCATCAAGTCCTGGCTCCCTTAGCTGCAGCCAGAACGGGGTGCCATTGGCACTCGCGCTCGAGATGCGCTGAGACAGCTGTTGCACGAACCTGTCGAGTCCCAGTTCGGTGGCATTGCTGATGGCATAACGTGCGGGCAGCTGCAGCCAGCGCTTGAGCGGCAATGCGGCGGGCAGCCAGGGCTCGACCGCAAACTGGTCGATCGGCTCGAAGCGGAATGCCTGCTGCTCTTTGCCATGCGGCACCCCGCTCCAGCGCGTCACGCGCATGAAGTGCAGGCGCACCGTGGCGTGCGGGTAGACGAACGGCAGCACCACCCAGGGATCGGCGTGTTCGACCGCAATGCCAAGCTCTTCGTCGATCTCGCGCCGCAACGCCTCGAAGACCGATTCGCCCGGCTCAAGCTTGCCGCCTGGGAACTCCCAGTAGCCAGCCATCGGCTTACCTGCCGGACGTTGTGCCAGAAGGACCTCGCGCCGGCCAGTCAGGATCACGGCCACCGCGACTTCAACCACCTTGGCAGGTGCCGTCACGGACTGCCTGGTTTGCGTGCCGCCCAGCTCACCGCGAGCTAGCCCGCAAGGCCGCGCCGCCCGGCATAGTCGCGCGCGAACTGCAGTGCCACCCGTCCCGAGCGCGAACCACGCTCAAGCGCAAAGCGCAGTGCTTCTTCGCGCGCCTCGCCGATCGACGAGGCCTGGCCGAAATGGCTCAGCCACTGCGCCACGATGGCCAGATATTCATCCTGGCGAAACGGATAGAAGCTGAGCCACAGCCCGAATCGCTCCGACAGGGAGATCTTCTCTTCGATCACTTCACCCGGATGGATCTCGCCGTCATCTTGATGCTCAACCGAGAGATTGTCGCGCATGTGTTCGGGCATCAGGTGGCGACGGTTGCTGGTGGCATAGATGAGGACGTTCTCTGAGGTCGCCGACACTGATCCGTCGAGCGCTGCCTTGAGTGCCTTGTAGCCGGCTTCACCTTCCTCAAACGACAGGTCGTCGCAGAACACGATGAAGCGCTCGGGACGCGGCGCCAGCACTTCCACCAGATCGGTCAGCTCAATCAGGTCGTTCTTGTCGATCTCCACCACGCGCAAGCCCTCGGCTGCGAACGCATTGAGACAGGCGCGCACCAGCGATGACTTGCCGGTGCCGCGCGCGCCGGTCAGGAGCACGTTGTTGGCGGGCAGACCCGCCAGGAACTGGCGGGTATTCTGCAGGATCGCTGCCTTCTGGCGCTCGATCACCTTCAGATCGGCAAATGCCATCGGGGCGACATGACGGATCGGCTCGAGCACAGCGCGACCGCGGCGCCTGCGGAAACGAAAGGCTTGCGCCGCAGCGAAGTCCGGCACCGCCAGCTCGTCCTGCGCCAGGGTCTCAAGGCGCTGCAGCAACAGCTCAGCGCGCTCGATCAGCCGCTCTAGTCCTTCAGGTACGGTACTCGGCATTGATCTTGACGTAGTCGTAGGAAAAATCGCAGGTCCAAACCGTCTCTTTCGCCGCGCCACGGCCGAGCCTGACTTCGATCTCGATTTCCGCATCGCGCATCACCCGGGCACCGTCTTCCTCGCGATAGTCATGCGCCCGCTCACCATTGCGGATCACCACCACGTCGCCCAGTTTGATGCCGACCCGGGTGACATCGAGCCGCTCGATTCCGGCATTGCCGATCGCCATCAGCAGCCGTCCCAGGTTCGGGTCCGAGGCAAAAAACGCGGTCTTGACCAAAGGCGAGTGGGCGATCGCCTTGGCGACCCTGAGCGCCTCGGCCGGATCTGCCGCCTCGCTCACATGGATGTTCATCAGCTTGGTGGCGCCCTCGCCGTCGCGCGCAATCGACTGGGCCAGGCGTGCTGCAACAGCCACCAGGCCGGCGAACAGTTCTGCATAGCCCGGTGAATTCTCGTTCGTGATCGCAGGCGCACCCGACTTGCCAGTGGCAATCAGAACGAACGAGTCATTGGTGGAGGTATCGCCATCGACTGTGACACGGTTGAAAGACCGATCGGCGACTGCCTTGACCAGACTGTTCAACAACGGTGTGCTGACGCTCGCGTCGGTCGCCATGAAGGCCAGCATGGTCGCCATGTTCGGCTGCAGCATGCCGACCCCTTTTGCAATGCCGCTGATGCTGATCTTGTGGCCGCCGAGATCGCACTGCGTCGATACCGCCTTGGGCACGGTATCGGTTGTCATGATGGCGCTCGCCGCATCGCACCAGTGATCCACGGCCAAAGACGCAACGCAGTCGGGCAAGC
>CAZZVZ010000201.1:0-1196 GCA_964657655.1 Gammaproteobacteria bacterium
ATGAGCGCGCAGTACGTTGCGGCCGATGCGGCCGTAGCCATTGATCGCTACCCGGATGGTCATTCAATACTCCTGGAATCGTTGGTTTTATGAACTGCGTGATGCGTGCCGCGAGGCGCACACAATGCGCTCACGCGCACCAGTGCGTGCCGCGCCGAAAGGGCAAATCGAAGGACTCTGTCGGTGTGGCTGAGCGGGGGCGACTCTCGTTCGGCCGTCATCGTGAAAAGTGCCGGCAATTGCGTGATGGCGTTCCAGGCGCTCTGGGCACCGGGTCGGCAATCCGTGATTTTACCAGAGGCGCGCCGCTGACCAAGCCGGGTCAACCCTTGGCTGCCACGCCTGACCTGAAGCGAGCCGGCCGCGACGGGCTTGCGTTCTGGCGCGCATTGATGCCAACCTTGCGGCTCCTCCTTGTCGCCCCGTCATGCCCTCAGCGCCGCGCTTTTTTGTCGACCAGCCTCTTTCGCTGACCCAGGCGGTGGTACTGCCACGTGCTGTGGCGCACCACGCGCTGCGCGTGCTGCGCCTCGCCGATCGGGCCGATGTGGTGCTGTTCAACGGCAGCGGCGGCGAGTTTCATGGTCAGCTGCAGCACATCAGCCATGACAGGGCCGAGGTGGTGCTGCTGCGTTTTGACAGCCGCGGGGCTGAACTTGCCTACCCGGTCATGATCGGCCAGGGCATGTGTGCCAGCGACAAGATGGACTGGCTGATCGAGAAATCAGTAGAACTCGGTGCCAGTCAGCTGGCGCCGCTGGCGCTTTCCAAGAGCGTGGTGCGCCTGTCGGCAGAGCGCGCCGAGAAAAGGGTCGCGCACTGGCGCCAGCTGATCACGGCAGCAGCCCAGCAGTGCGGCCGCAACCAGATGATGAGCATCGAGCCACCGACAAGTCTTGCCCGCTGGCTCGATGCCACTGCCGCGTTCCGTTACCGGCTGGTGCTGTCGCCCGGGGCCAGCAGCTCACTGGCGGCGTTCGCGCGCGCGGCCAAGGCTGGCGCCGCGTCGATCCTGATCGGCCCCGAAGGTGGTCTGACCAGCGCCGAGCTTGATCAGGCCGTGAGCGCGGGCTATCAGCCGGTCAGCCTTGGCGCGCGCGTGCTGCGCACCGAGAGTGCCTCGATGGTGGCGCTCGCGACGCTCAATTCGCTGTGGGAGCAGTAGCGCCGCTTGCCCCCTGTACCCCGGAGCGCTC
>CAZZVZ010000201.1:1206-6306 GCA_964657655.1 Gammaproteobacteria bacterium
GCCGTTATGCCAGATCACCCCGGCCGGAGTGGCGCCGACCTCGGCCGTCCACAGCAAGGACTGCCGCTTGATATCGATCGCCGCGAGGCGGTTGGTGCCCTGCAGCGTCACATAGACCATGCTGCTGTCGGGCGAATACGCCAGGTGGCTCGGCATCGAGATGAAGGCCAGCACCTCGTCCTTTCGCTTCATGGTGTCGGCGTAACCCAGGTCGATCAGTTCACGCGTATAGCTTTTCTCGAACAGCAGATAGCTAGCGAGCGCTGCGTTGCGCTTGTCGCCGCCACCACCAAAGCCGCGCAGCAGGCCGCGCACTGGCAGGGGCAGGCTCGAGATATGACGGGCGGCAATGTCGTCGAGCCGCTCTGACGGGGAGATCACCAGCACGTCGATGGGCCGCAGACGATCGGCGTCGTGCAGGTCCGACGGCAGATGCGAGATGGTGCGATTGACGCGCAACAGGCGCTCGATGTCGAGCGTCAGGGCATCGAGAAAAATGCTCGACAGCGCGTGCCCTGCGATCTGGCCCAGCGTCGGATAGGTCGCATCGGGCTTGCGCTCTTCGTCTTCAGGTTCCAGCAGGCGCCCGGCACCGATCACCAGTATGCGTTCAGCACCCAAATGAATCGCCGGGCTGATCGGTGCACTCTGGCGCATCGAGCCGTCACCGAAGTATTCCAGGCGCCCATTGAGTCGTAACGGCCGCGCCGGAAAAATGAAGGGTATCGCTGACGACGCCAGCAGATGGTCGGTGGTGATGGTCTCGGCCAGCGAGATGCGCTGCGAGCGCGTCCACGGCGCGATCTGGTCGCGCGACTGAAAGTAGGTCACGTGCAGACCCGAAGAGTAGCTCGATGCGGTCACCGCCAGCGCACTGATCGAGCCCTCGGCGAGGCGCTGCGCGATGCGTTCCAGTGGCACCAGCCGGCTCAGCAGCCGGTCGAGCGGTGCATTGTCGAGCAAGGAGCGCGGACGCGCCTTGGACCACTGCCTGATGGCCCAGCCAATCGAGAGCGCCGTGAGCCACTTGGCGCCGGTTCTGATGACGCCCAGGGAATCGGACAGATAGACCTGCTCGGCCCTGAAGTTTTCCCACACGCGCACCAGCGAGCGCACCGACTTCTGGAAGTTGTCCGAGCGCGCAGCAAGAGCTGCCGCGTTGATGGCACCAGCGGAGGTGCCAACCAGGATGGGAAAGGGATTGCGCCTTGGCTCATCGGTGGCGCGCGCCAGTTCGGCGATGGCCTTCAAAACACCCACCTGATATGCAGCACGCGCGCCGCCGCCGGACAGCACCAGTCCTGTGGCGCGGCGTCGCTGGCGTTCTTCGTGAAGTCGAGCGGCAGCGCCTGTTTCTTCCATGGGTGCTCAATCTACCGAGCGCCTTGATTTGTCGCAAGGGCGGGAAACTACGGGTGGCAGATTAGAATATTGACTGGGGCGTCATGCGGCATGCAGCGGCGCGACCTTTTAGCAATAATCTTCTTGACCTGGCATTTCTTGAAACAACCATCACGCACACGGCTCCACCAGTTGCTGCCCTGGGCCGTGGCAATCGTGGCGTGTGCCCTGGCCGTTCTGGCACGCACCTTCTTCATTCAGCCGGCGGCGCTGGCGCACGCTTGCGAGGCCCGCATGGCGTGGTGGTGCGTGCTGCGTCTTTGGATCATCTACACCTACGCCTGGCACACCATCGGCCAGGTCGCGGTGCTGCTCGTCATCGCAGCGCTGTTTGTGCGCCATGTCTGGCTGGCTGCAGCAGCGCTTGCGGTGGGCCTGTGTGCCCTGGTGCTGTACTGCTATGAACCCGGTGCGTTTGCCGCCCTGTCAGGCGCGCTGATCCTGCTGCGCCGCCAGATTTCCAGTCGCTCGACGGTCGTGGCGCCATTGCAGCAGGCAGGGCAGGCCCAGTAGCACGCATAGCAGTGCCCACACCAGCGCTGGTCCGTTGTTGAATCCTTCTTGCAGCAGAACCACGACAGCCGACAGACAGAGCCACCCGGCCAACAGCTTTTCCTCGGCGCCGAGCTGCTGCCGCGCCCCGCGCTGGGCCAGCGCGACCAGAAACAGCCCCAGCACTGGCATGGCGTACAGAAAAATCGGAAAGTCGCGATAGCGGGCGTCAAAGCACAACAGCAGATTCATCATCGCAGCGCCAAACAGCCAGAAGAAACGCACCACGCCGAGCAGCGTTGCGGCATCGAAGGAAGTGCGTGCCCAAGAGCAGCAGCCGATGGCGCGGGCGAGCGCAATCGGCTTTTGATCTGCCATCCAGTCGATCAGCAAACGCGCCAGGAGAAGTCCGGTCAGCAGCGCTGCGAGCGACAGGGCAAGGCCGACAGACCATTCAGCCAGATCGCGTTCCCCATGCACCAGTTCACGCCACTGGGCCGCCGTCACAGCGCCAATGCCTGCGCCCGTCACCAGTGCCGCGAGAGCGCCAGCCAGCCGGCGCCTGCGAAACAGCACGTCCAGAAGGAGCAATGCCAGCGCACCCAGTGCTGCGGCAAAAAGACCCAGTACTGCATGCCCTTCTTCGATCACGGGTCCGGTCTGGGCGAACTTCTCGTGCAGGTCGGCATCGTAGACACCCCAGTAGCCGCCCGCGGTGCCTTCCAGCAGGCGCTTCCACGGCTGATCGAAAGCCTCGATCACGTTGTAGTTGATCTTGTTCTGGTTGGCCCAGTTGAGAAACGCGCGCATGAAGCGCGCTTCGTTGACAAGACTCGGACGCGCGCCCTGGCGCTGACGCCCTTCAGAAGGCCAGCCGGTCTCACCGATCAGCAGGTCGCGTCCGGGAAAGGCAGCCTGCATCTGCTCGCGGATGTCTGCCACATGCTGAACCGCCTTGTCGATCGCCACCGGGTGATCCTCCCAGTACGGCAGGATGTGAATCGTGATGAACGAAACAGCGGGTGCGATTTCGGGGTAGCGCAGCCAGAATTCCCACACGTCCGCATAAGTGACCGGCAGATCGGTTGCCTGGCGCACCCGCGTGATGTCGGCTGCCAGTGCTGCAGGCGCGAGCTCACCGCGCAACAGCACCTCATTGCCCACGATAATGGCGCGGATGGTGTCGTGCTGGGCTGCTGCGGTCGCAACACCGAGTGCGATTTCCTTGTCGTTATCAAGCGCAGTGCGTGACAGCCAGATGCCGAGCAGCACCTTCATGTGGTGCTTGCGGGCAATCGCTGGGACCTGGTCGAGGCCTTGTCCGACCGAATAGGTGCGCACACAGTCGAAGCGGCGCGACAGCGCCGTCAGATCCTCTTCGATGCGCTCGGCGCTGACATGGGCCGTCGGGTCGAACGGGCTCTCGCCGGCGCGTCGATAGGGCGCGTACGACACGCACGCAATGCGACCTGCGTTGGCATCGACGACGGTTACGGGATGAGCCAGCCAGAGCCAGTAGACGACGGCAAGCGAACTTGCCAGGAACAGCACAAGAAAAGCGGCAAGCCGGCGGCCAGTCAACAAATTGAGTTTCCCAAAGATCAGAACCAGTGACTCGAGGAGTGGTGTTGCACCGACGGCCCCGTGAGGCCAGATTGTACCGTCGCAGGCCTGCTGCCCGGAGCCTGCTGGCGGCGCGCCCCAAGTATCATGCGTGCCATGCATGATTTCGACGTCTCAATTGTGGGTGCGGGGCCAGCGGGCGCGGTTTGCGCCATGCTGCTGGCAAGAGCCGGGCTCAAGGTCGCCCTGATCGAGCGCGCGCGCTTTCCGCGTGACAAGGTGTGCGGCGACGGCATCACGCCGCGCGGTGCCAGGATGCTGAAGGAACTCGGCATCCTTGACAATATCGCGGCAGCGTCATTTGCCTGCAATGGCATGACGCTACGCGGCAGCGAGAGCAACAGCTTCGATATCGACCTGGTGGCCGACGCGCGCGGTCCTTGCGAACTGCTGGTACTGCCAAGACTCAAGCTCGATCAGATGCTGCTCGATCATGCCCTGCGCGCCGGTGTGCACTATATCGACGATGCCAAGGTGGAGCAGCTCGACCACCACCTGGGGTTGTGCCAGACGCGCCTGCATTCAGGACGTTGCATCTCGTCGCGCCTTGGCCTGATTGCGACCGGCGCCGAATCACAAGTGCTCAGAGCCAGCGGCCTGATGACCGACAAGCCGCGTCTTGAGCATGCAGCACGTGGCTACTTCGAGGGTGTCGAAGGTCTGACGCGGCGCGTGACACTGTTCTTCGATGGTATCGATCTGCCTGGCTACGGCTGGGTGTTTCCGACCTCGGCCACCAGCGCCAACATCGGCTGCGGCGTGTTCTCACGCCATGGCATGCCGCAGATGCAGCGCCTGAAGGAACTGCTGGCCACGCACCCGATGCTCAAGCGCCAGCTGGCACACGCCAATCTGATGGCACCGCTGCGTGCCTATCCGCTGCGCACCGACTTTCACCCGGATAACGCTGGACGCGATGTGCGCCTTTGTCTTGGCGAGGCGGCAGGCCTGGTCAACCCGGTCACGGGTGAAGGCATCGACTACGCCTTCGAATCGGCGCGCTTTGCAAGTGCCGCAATTGAGGCTGCCTTTGCGGCCGGAGCGCCGTCACAGGCGCTCGGCGCTTATCGGGCACGCCTCACCAAGCGCTTTGCGCGCCGCTTTGGCATCTATCGCTGGGTCCAGAAGAACTGCCTGTCGGACCATCAGGCCGACGACTTCCTGGCTGCGGTGCGCGCCTCGCCGGCGCTGCAGCGTACCGTGGTCAACGGGCTGTTCGGCAGAGCACGGCCGATCGATTACTTCCGGCCCGACGTGCTGTTCCCGGCATTGCGCCTGGCATTACGTGCACGACGCAATGCCGCATCGCCGGCCACCATGGGCGCCGAGATCAGCCGCTGATTCAGCGTCTTGCAAGCGCCTGCCTTCAGCCCGCTGCGGCCGAGCGTTTGGCGTTGGCGTCGAGCACCGCCAGTGCAGTCATGTTGACCAGCCGCCTGACGGTCGCAGAGGTGGTCAGGATGTGCACCGCTGCCGAGCAGCCGAGCAGAATCGGCCCGATCGCAATGCCATTGCCGGCGGCGGTCTTGAGCAGGTTGTACGAGATGTTGGCCGCGTCGATGTTGGGCATCACCAGCAGGTTGG
>CAZZVZ010000202.1:0-3696 GCA_964657655.1 Gammaproteobacteria bacterium
AGAGCGCGCTGTCGGCGCGGGCCAGGAACTGGGCCGCCGAACTTTCGCCGTTCTGCCCGAAAGCAACTCCGATGCTGGCCGTGATGCGCAGTGTCTGATTGGGGGTCGTGATCGGTACGCGTGCCGACAGCAACAGCGCATCGGCAATGCGAAACGCTTCGGCGCGTCCGCTCAGGTTTTCGACCAGGATGCAGAACTCGTCGCCGCCCAGGCGCGCCACGGTATCTTCAGCGCGCACCGCCTTGATGAGGCGCCGCGCGAACTCGACCAGCACGGCGTCGCCCGCGGCGTGGCCGTAGTGATCGTTGATGCCTTTAAAGCCATCCAGGTCGAGATAGAGCAGTGCCATGGCAGTGGGCTGACGTACCGCACGCAGCAGCGCCCGTTCGATGCGGTCGATCAGCAAGGCGCGGTTCGGCAGCCCAGTCAGGCTGTCGGTCTGGGCTGCGTGGCGCAGCTTGTCTTCAGTCGCCTTTTGCGCGCTGATGTCGCGCACCGTGACGGCGATACCGTCGCCCAGCGGTGCCACATGCTGATGCAGCCACGAGCCTGTCATGCCCGGCAGATGCACCACCACATTGCCCGTGATCGCCTGTCCGGTTTCCAGCACGCGCAGGTAACGCGTGAACCAGCCGCTCTTGCGCAGGTTCGGCACCGCCTGGCTGAGCGGCAGATCACGCAGCGCCTGTCCCGACACCTGCAGCAGCCGTTCGCCATGACTGTTGGCATAGGTGAAGCGAAAATCGCGCACTTCGTGCGACGCATCGCGTACTGCTTCGAGCAGGTAGAGGGCGTCGAGACTGCCCTCGGCCGCAGCGCGAAAGCGCGCCTCGCTCTGCTCTGCTGCGCGCCTCATGGCAAGCAGCTGTCTGACCAGGGGCCTGACGAACCAGCGCACCACCAGAATGCCGGCTGCAGCGAGCAGCAAGATGAGCGGCAGCACGTTGAGAAAGGCAACCCGCACCGGCGCGTAGACATCGCTCAGATCGCTCGTCATGATCATCACGAAACTGGTGCCCGGCACGGGACGAAAGGCAGCCAGCAGCGGCTCGCCGTTGCGGCCCACCGAGCGCATCATGCCCGCCGGCTCGCGCCGGCTGCGCGGGATCAGGGCTGTCTCGACCGGATCGACATCGGCACTGAGCTGAAACGGACGCTCGTGCTGACTGGTGGGAAAGCACATGACCTTGACCGCTGCGACCGAACAGAGCGACACCTCGGCGCTGCTGCCGATGGCGTCGGGTAGAGCCGTCAAACGCGTGATGCCCGGCACCGGCTGCTCGCTCAGCGCGTAGCCCACCAGTTCACCGTTGAGGCGCAGTTCGCGCTTGCTGTAGAGGTAGTAGCCGCGGTCCCATCCAAGCTGATCGTCATCGCTTGAGAGCGACACGGCAGCCTGCTGCTGGTCGGGGCTGGCGCTGTGCGCATGAAAGTCACCCAGGCCCGCCAGTGTCGCTCCGCTGACATCGATGTAGGCGATGGCCGAGAAGCCCGCTGGCATCAGTTCATGAATGAAGGCGTACAGCGCAGCGCGGTCGCTCGCGTCCGAGTCGTGCGCCACCCGGCTCACGTGCTGTGCCATGATCGACGCATTGGTGGTGAGGTCAGCGCGCTGGCGAAAATCGTACAGCGAGGTGGCAACAAAGCCGGCGCGCTCGGACAGACGCTGGTTCAGGTCATCGCCAAGCGTCGTCTCGAGTCGTCGCTGCGTGACCGCAAAACTGGCCAGGCCCGTGACTGCAGCAACCAACACCACCACAGTGCGCGTGACCTGGTTGAGGCGGAAATCGTCGGGCAGGTAGCGGCGCCGACCGTGCACGCCGCTGCTATCGATGGCAAGCGACAGCAGCAGCAGCAGCATGCCTGCGAAGGGAGCGATCTGGCGCAGGCCGAGCGAGTGGTAAAGGAAGTCGAGCGCGAGCGCGTTGCCGATCACGCCGAAGATACCAAGAGTAGCGGAGACGAGTGCGCAAAGGCGACTGATCTGGCCGGTGCGGCGCGACGGCAGCCAGCACTGGACCAGGCCGGCAATCGAAAGCAGCACCACGGCGATGCAAAGATTGAGCGACATGCGCCCGGGCGCCAGCCAGAACTCGCTGGTGGTGGCCTCGACAGCAAGGGCGGCGGGTGCCAGGACCAGGCCCAGGCCGCGCTCCATCAGCGCCGCGAGGCAGATCAGCAGTGCCGGCAAGAACGCCAGCGTGGCCAAGCCACGCCGACGTCTGAGTTTCAGGAGAATGCCGGCTGCGAGCAAGCTGACGCAAAAAAGGCTGGCCGGCACAATCACCATGTCGCGACGAATGAAGATCGACGCGAGCCACTCTGTGTGGCTCAGTTCGCCCAGCAACGCCAGCGTCGCCAGAAGCAGCACCGAGCCCGAAGCGGCGCGCGCAACGAGAGGCCTCGACAGATGTCTGGTCGCAAGGAAGGTCGACATGGGATGAATTGACTGGCCTGGCTGAACACGAGCAGGCAAGTCCACAAACGGCTGGTGTGCCAGTGTGCAGAGCGACTCGCGCGCCATCAACAAGTGGGTGCGAGTAACGACCGCAAACTCTCGTATAACCCCTCAGAGGGGAGCAGCAGGCAAGCGGCCGAAGAAGCCCTGTTCGGTGACCACGGCATCGAGCGGCCGGTCATGCGCCTGCGCCTCGAAATCGGCCACTTCAGACTGACCATAGGCGATGCCGATCGTGACCTGCCGGCCATCGGCCAGGGTGCGATCGTAGAAGCCGCCGCCATAGCCGAGCCGATCGATACGTCCATCCTTGCGTCGCTTAAAGCCAACGCACGGAATCAGCAAAATGAGGGGATCGATCACCTCGCGCTGCTCTGGGACCTGCACGCCGAAGCCTTCATGCACCAGCCGCAAGCCTGGCCGGTAGCGCAAGAACGTCAGGCCGGCGTCGCGCGCCGTGACGCTGGGAAGCCCCACGTCCAGAAACTCGGGGAAAAGGAAGACGATGTCAGGCTCAGCGCCAATCGGATAGTAAGCGCCCACACAGAGCTGGCTGAGCGGGCCCAGTGCCGCGCTCAGGGCGGCGCGCAGATGGCCGCCAATGGCGTCGCCAAAATCAGCACGCTGCTGGCTCGACAACGCATTGCGCGCTTCGATCAGGCTGCGTCTTTGCATCGCTCGCTTGGGGTCTTGCAGCATGCGGCGATGCTATCCTAACGATTGTGATTCGCGAACCGAAACGGGCGTGTGAAGTGCTCAAACGCCGCCTGGTTGTTATCTCCGTGATGGCCTGCGCTGCAGCCACGGTGCTCCTTTCGCTGCCGGCAGCAGCCCAGCGCTCCAGCTCAAAAGCCCAGATTCAACGCATTTCCGCGGCGCAGCCGGCCAGTGCCGATGATGCATTTCTTGCGATGCGCGAGGCGATCAAGGTCGGCGATCTGGACGGCGCTGCAGCGCTTGGTCAGCGCGTGCTGAGCCTCGAGCCGAATTACCCGCTTGCGGCCTACATCGATTACTGGCCGCTGTCGCAGCGCCTGCACAGCGTCAACGATCCGCCACCAGACGATACGGTGCGTGCCTTCCTGGCGCAAAACGAGGGCACCCTGGTGGCCGATTACGCGCGCCGTGACTGGCTGCTGGCGCTCGGAAGGCGCGGCGATTTTGCGACCTTCGACATCGAACTGCCCAAACTGCAGAATACCGATGACGCGCAGGTCGGCTGCTATGCACTGGCCTCG
>CAZZVZ010000202.1:3706-6242 GCA_964657655.1 Gammaproteobacteria bacterium
CGTGCGCACGCAGCGCGGTGCCGACGGCTGGAACGAAGCGGCCGGCAGCGCAGCCAGCGCCGCCCTGAGCGTACCTGCCAACATCAATGGCGAAGGCTGCGCCTTGCTGCTTTCGCTTCTGAGTGCCGACAACCGCATTGGCGAGACTGAGCTGTGGGACTGGGTGCGGCTGGCATCCGATGCCAATCTGCCGGTCGCCATGAAGCGTTACGCGCTGGCACTGCCGACTGCCGATACCCAGGCCGTGCTGGCCTTTGATGCCATCAACAGCAACGCGGCCCTGTGGCTGACGCGCCACGGCGAAGAACATTTCCCCGGCAGCAAGGACTTGTGGGACGTGGCACTGACGCGCATGGCGCGCGCATCGCCAAGCGATGCGGCGGTGCTGTTCGAGTCGCGTTATGCACAGCGCATGGCGCCGCGCTCGCGCGCCGTGGTGTACGCGGAACTGGCTGCCGCAGGTTTCAAGCGCCAGCTGCCCGATGCCCTCGGATGGGCCAGGAAGGGACTCGATGCGCGTATCCTGCCCGAGGATGTCTATGCCAGCGAACTGCGCGTGGCATTGCGCGACTCTGACACCAGGCTGTATCGCGCGTTGTACGAGCGTCTGCCGGCCGAGATGAAACGCGCTCAGAGCAACGAAGGCGGCTGGACTTACTGGCTGGCGCGCATCGAGCAGAAGGAAGGTCACACCCAGGCGGCCAATGAGCTGCTGCAATCGATTGCCACACAGTTCAATTTCTACGGCCAGCTGGCGACCGAGGATCTGGGTCAGCCGATCACCATCCCGCCTTATGCGCAGCCCGCCAGCGATGCCGAGGTTGCGCTGGCAGCAAGTCAGCCGGCATTCGCACGCGCACAGCGCTTTTATGCCCTCAACATGCGCCCGCTTGGCAACTACGAGTGGAATTTCCCGCTCAAGAACATGACCGACCGGCAGCTGCTCGCCAGCGCCGAATATGCGAGGCGCATCGAACTGCTGGACCGCGCCGTCAACACCGCCGACCGCACCCGCAGCGAGCACGACTTCCGGTTGCGCTTTCTCGCGCCCTATGTCGACAGCATGCGTGCCAAGACCACAGAGACCAACCTCGACCTGCCCTGGGTGTACGGCCTGATCCGCCAGGAGTCGCGCTTCGTCCAGGTGGCGCGCTCATCGGTCGGTGCTTCGGGACTGATGCAGCTGATGCCGGGGACGGCCAAGTACGTCGCCAAGAAAATCGGTCTGTCGGATTACAGCCCGGAACGGGTCAATGACCTCGATACCAACCTGACACTTGGCACCGGCTACTTGCGCCTGGTCCTCGACCAGCTCGACAACATCGAGGTCCTGGCAACTGCGGCCTACAACGCCGGTCCAGGCCGGGCGCGCAACTGGCGCCAGACGCTGGCCAAGAGCGAAGAGGGCGCCCTGTTCGCCGAAACCATCCCGTTTCCCGAGACGCGCGACTATGTCAAGAAGGTGATGAGCAACACCGTGTACTACGGTCTGGTGTTGCAGCCCGGCCAGCGCCAGAGTCTCAAGGTGCTGATGGGCAACATCGGTTCGGATCCGAGCGAACCTCCGCTGCCGCCTGGATTGCCGTGAGAAAGCAGCCGGATCGTTGCTAAAATGCTGCTTCGGTACTTGGCAGGCGACGATCAATGAAACATCAGAACGTAGTTGTGTTCGGAGGCGCCGGTTTCATCGGCCATCACCTGGTGGCACGCCTTGCGGCTGATGGGCGTCGCATCACGCTTGTCACCAGCCGTCGCGAGAATGCCCAGCAACTGATCCTGTTGCCCACGGTCGATGTGGTCGAAGGCGACCTGATGGATGATGCATTTCTGGCGCGCGTCATGGCGCGCCAGGATGCGGTCATCAACCTGATCGGGATTCTGCACGGCGATACCGCTACGCCCTACGGCAGCCGCTTCAAGCGCGCGCACGTGGAAATTCCAGAGCGCCTCACCAGGGCCGCGAAAGCGGCGCACGTGCTGCGCTTCCTGCAGATGAGCGGTCTTGGCGCCGGACCCGAAGCACCTTCCATGGCGCTACGTTCCAAATATGACGGCGAGAAGGTGGTTGGCGCCTCGGGGCTGGAATTCACGATTTTCAGGCCATCGGTGGTGTTTGGTCCTGGCGACAGTTTCCTCAGCCTGTTCGCTGGCCTGCAGCGCTACCTGCCGGTCATGGCACTTGGCCGCCCGGGCGCGCGTTTCGAGCCGGTCTATGTCGGCGACGTGGTGCACGCCATGTTCTATGCGCTCGACGCCGAAGCGAGCTACGGGCAGATCTACGAACTGGTCGGACCGCGCATCTACACGCTCAAGGAAATCGTGCGGCTCGCGGGCGTCGCCAGCGGCCATGCGCGACCGATCCTCGGCCTGCCCGATGCGCTTGCCTACCTGCAGGCCGGGTTTCTCGAGATGCTGCCGGGCGGGCCACTCATGTCGCGCGACAACCTCGATGCCATGAAGATCGACAACATCGCCTCGGGTGCCGAGCCAGGTCTTGAAGCGCCCGAGCTGGGCGGCCCGAACGGTCTGCGTGCCA
>CAZZVZ010000203.1:0-6208 GCA_964657655.1 Gammaproteobacteria bacterium
CCACGTTCTGGCCAAAGAACATGATCAGATCGGTCTGGTCGAAGTCGTCGAGCGTGATGGTGCCCACGCCCACACCGATCGATTCGGTCAGGCCCACCGAGGTACTTTCGTGACACATGTTGGAGCTGTCCGGCAAATTGTTGCTGCCGTACATGCGCGCCATCAGCTGGTACATGTAGGACGTCTCGAGCGAGGCACGCCCCGATGCGTAGAACACCACCGATTCGGGCGAGAGCGCTTTCAATTCCTGGCCGATTTCGCTAAAGGCCTGGTCCCAGGACACCTCCAGGTAGCGGTCACTGGCCGGGTCATAGCGCAGCGGCGCCGTGAGACGACCGTGTGCCTCGAGCGCTGTATCGGTCCAGCTGCGAAGTTCGCTTACGGTGTGTTCGAGAAAGAACTCGGGCGTGGTGCGCTTTGGGGTCGCCTCCCACGCGGTCGCCTTGGCCCCGTTTTCGCAGAACTCAAACAGGTGAGGCTCGGCGGGCTTGGCCCAGGAGCAGCTGACACATGCAAACCCCTCCGGCTTGTTCTGATGCAAGAGCAGGCGAGTGCCGCGCAGCAGCACGTGCTCCTTGAGCAGGATGCCCAGGCCCCTGACGGAATGCCAACCGCCAGACGCCTCGGTGATCGCCTCGATGGTCAGTTCCTCGCCCTGCTGGTTGACGACGTCGTCATTCATGCCGTGCCTCCTGTGCGTCCTGTCGGGGCACTATTTGTTCCCGGGCGTGATGCGCACCCAGTGGTGGCTTCCGCGTTGGACTATTGTTCGGCAGTCTCGTGCGGAACCTGCAGAGCTTCGAGAACGCGCGACACCATGTTGTAGCCTGCAATCGTGACGGTCAGTTCCAGCAGCGTCTGCTCAGAAAAGGCCGCCTTGATGGGCGCGAATTCCTCATCGCTGACCTGGATGCGCAAGGTCATGGCATCGGTGTAGGTGAGGACAGCAGCTTCGAGCGGCTCAAACGACCTGGTCTCAAGCACGGTGCTGCGCAGCGCCTCGATCTTGGTGTCGCAAACGCCTGCGGCAAGCGCGAATGGCACGTGCGCATCGAACTCGTAGGGCGCACGATTGAGCACCGCCACGCGCAACATGGCGAGCTCGCGCAGATGCGCAGGCAGACTGGCGTGCTGGCGAATCGAGGTAAACAGCTGCAGCCAGCCCGCACAGATCAGGGGACTGTGTGCCAGCGTTGCGTAGAGGTTGAGAAAGGTGCCGCCGCGCTGCTTCTTGACTGCGTCAATCAGCGGCAATAGCTCAGGATGGGTCATGCCACTGACCAGCGCGATGCGCGGCTCATGCTGTGAAGCTTCGCTCATGGCAGGAATGTCCTTCAGAAATGTGCTGCCGCCGGGGCGTCGTGCCCGGAAATAAGCGGATTATCCGGGCAACTGCCGGCGACCAGCTGGTACTCGGCAGGACTGTCCACCAGCTTCTGACGCTCGGCCACCTGATCGAGCAGTTCATGAGCACGTGGCACCAGCCAGCTGTCCTGCATGGTCTGCATGGCCGCCTCAGCGTGTTCGATGTCAGAGAAACGCTCGACCTGGTCGAAGCCGTGCTGGGCAAGCTCGTTTTGCATGCTGCGTACCGCGACCGCCAGCTGCGAGCGATACACCTCGACGTGCTTTTCTTCGTGGCCAAGCACGGTGTTGTAGGCGCAACTGTTCGGCGCCAGTTCACGGGCCACTTGCACCGACATCGGCTGATAGCCAAGATGTACGCTGACGTCAGGTCGCACGCACACAGAAGCGCCGATGCGCATGGCGTGCAGACTGACCTCGGCCGTCACACTCGAGCGCGCACTGGTCAATCCATAGGTGATCGATTCACCATCGTTGCCGTGTGCATCGCCCAGTGATCGCGCATCGTAGCGCTGTTCTGGCTGGTAGCGAACCGGAATACTGTCGACCGTGAGGTGCGCCGGCGGCAGGCGCGCAGCGCAATAGCCCAGCTCGATTTTCTGGCAGCCGGCACAGGCGAGAACGATCAGCCCGGCTGCCACGCAATTCGACCCTCTTGTCATCTTCAAGCTGTGTCGCCCCATAACTTGCACACGCTCTGGCACACTGCGAGGCAGCACCGTGTCGTCGAGCCTGCCATGCCCCAGCAAATCCGCTTTAACGCCTTCACCATGAATACCGTGGGTCACCAGTCGCCTGGTCTTTGGGCCCACCCGCGCGACCAGATGCACCGTTACCGGGAGCTCGGCTACTGGACAGAACTGGCCCAGCTGCTCGAGCGCGGCTTGTTTGACGGTGTGTTTCTGGCCGACGTGCTGGGTGTCTACGATGTTTATGGCAAAAGTGCGGCTGCGGCATTGAAACACGGCGTTCAGATTCCGAGCAACGATCCGCTGCTGCTGATTCCTGCCATGGCCGCAGTGACGCGCCACCTGGGCTTTGGCGTGACCTTTTCCCTGACCTACGAACACCCCTACCCGTTCGCACGCCGCATGAGCACGCTTGACCATCTCAGCGGCGGCCGGGTCGGCTGGAACATTGTCACCGGCTATCTCGACAGCGCCGCGAAGAATCTCGGCATGGACAAGCAGATGGCGCACGACGACCGCTACGACCTGGCCGATGAATACATGGAGGTCGTCTACAAGCTCTGGCAGAAGAGCTGGGACGACGGCGCGGTGCTGTGCGACAAGGAGAAGCGCCTTTTCACGGATCCAGCGCGCGTCCACGACATCGCGCACCATGGCGCAAATTTTTCTGTGCCGGGTCTGCACATGTGCGAGCCGTCGCCGCAACGCACCCCGGTGCTGTATCAGGCAGGGGCCTCCTCGCGCGGGCGCAGCTTCTCGGGCCGCCACGCCGAATGCGCCTTCATGTGCCAGCCAACCTTGCCGCTTCTGAAACGCTCGGTCGACGATTTCCGTGCGGCACTCTGCGAATCAGGCCGGGCGCCCGACGAAGCGCTGGTCTACGGCCAGGCGCTGATCATCACGGCCGGCTCGGACCAAGAAGCCGAGGCCAAGTACCAAGATTACTGCAGCTATTTCGATGCAGAAGCATCGCTCGCTCTGCTGTCGGGCTGGACTGGTGTTGATTTCAGCGCCTTGCCGCTCGAGGCCACGGTCGAATATATCGAAAATGACGCTGGGCGCACGGCGCTGGCGTCATTCTCCAAGGCCGATCCCTCGCGCACCTGGACGGTCGGCGCAGCCGCACAGTTCATCGCGCTTGGCGGGCGCGGCCCGGTGCTGGTCGGCAGTCCGGCGAAGGTCTGCGACCAGCTAGAACTGTGGTTCGACCAGAGCGGCATCGACGGCTTCAACCTCGCCTCTGCTGTCGCCAACGAAACCTTCGAGGACGTGGTCGATCTGATTGTCCCCGAACTGCAGCGGCGTGGCCGCTACCGCACCGCCTATGGCGCGGGCACCTTGCGCCAGAAACTGTTGGGCCGTGGTGACCGGCTTGCGCCGAATCATCCCGGTGCCCAGGTGACGCTGTCGGCCACGGCTCGCTCCTGATGGCGCGCTGCGAACCTCTGGGTGCGAAACTTGCACCGTCGCGCGCCATGCATTTACGCACGCTGCTTGTTCCCCTTGGTTTGGTCATGATTGCCGCTTTGTCGGGGTGCGCCTCACTGTTCGAACAGACCGCATCCACAGGCGCTGCCATCGCAGGATCCGCTGCGGCATCGGGCATCACCCACGACGCCGCGCTCGCAACCGGCATTGGCCTGGGCGTCGAAGCGCTTGCCTCACGCGGTGTAAGCGTGATTGAACGTCGCATCCACGCCGACGAGCAGCAAGCCATCGCTTCGGCTGCCGGACCGCTTGCGACCGACGAAGTGGCGATCTGGTCGGTGCACCATGCCTTCGCGCTCGAGCCCGACGAAAGTGGCCAGGTGAGCGTGACCCGCGAAGTCAATGTGCTCGGGAGGGTCTGCAAGGAAATCGTCTTTACAGTCGATGCAGGCGAGGAACAGGCCCCAGGCGCTTTTCTGGCCGACGTCTGTAGCAATGGCAGTGTCGACCACCCGCTTTGGGCCTGGGCACTGGCTGAACCTTCTACCTCGCGCTGGGGCGTGCTGCAGTGATGCTGCCGGGGCTTCGTCGCGTTCTAATGCTCGCTGCGCTGACTGGGTTGAGCCTTCTGGCATCGGCATGCTCGAGCCTGGCGGATATCGCGGGCACCGCGTCGGCGGTCACGGCAGGGGCTGCTACCGGCAATCCGGCGGTCGCCATCGGGGTCGGTGGCGTGGTGCGCGGCAGTATCGATGCCACAGAAAAAGCCTATGCGCGCGTCAATGCGCGCCGTACGCACGCACTGATTACCGCTGTGGCCGCGCCTCTCGCGCCTGGCGAGGCGGGCAACTGGCACGAAGCGCACCGCTTCAGCGACGACGTCAGCGGGCGCGTGGAAGTCACAAGGCTGATCGAATCGAAGCTTGCGACCTGCAAGGAACTGGCATTTACCATCGACGGTGATCCAAACGAGATCGTGCCCTACCATGGCGCCATCTGCCGCACCACCGGGGAGTGGCGCTGGGCCATGGCCGAGCCATCGACTGAGCGCTGGAGCGTGCTGCGCAACTGACCACAGCCCGGGCAGGTCCGATTTCTGCTCATTTGCCGGTGAATCTTCACTGCGGGAGCCCGAAAATGCTAGAGAACCTGCCGGCGAGTGTCGGACGTGCGCTGCGTACAGCACGCCCGGGCCTGGAAAACATCCTGTTCTACGATCCCGAGCTCAAAGCCGAAGTCGGCACGCTCGAAGTCACCAGCAGCGAATTCCAGAATTTCGGCGAGATTCCGCTGCGCTATACGGAAGACGGCGAAAAAATCTCGCCGCCGATCGAATGGAGCAAGGTTCCTCAGGGCACGCAAAGTCTGGTGCTCGTGATCGAAGATGCCGACAGTCCGACGCCCGCGCCACTGGTCCATGCCATCGTCTGGAATCTGAGTCCGACCACGGGACGCTTGGAAGCCGGCGCCCTGCCCAGCTGTGTCGGCGAAGGCAAGGGTCTGGCGATGGGCAAGAACTCGTTCCTGAGCGCCCGCTACCTGGCCCCGGATCCGCCACCCGGACACGGGCCGCACCGTTATGCCTTTCAGGTCTTTGCACTCGACACTCGCCCCGACCTTGGAAACAACCCCGGTCGCCATCGGGTTGCCGAACACCTGGCGCACCACATCCTGGCCAAGGGCATGATGGTCGGTACCTTCGAGCGCCTGTAACGCCTGCAACCTGCCCCGGCGGCTCGGCCCCGGGTGAGCCCCCTACGCAAAAGGCGCCATGCGCGTGGGCAATCGCCACGACTGGGTCGCGCGCGCGGATTGCAAAAGAGGGCTCTCTCCGCGTCCACAATTTCGTCACGCTCGGGCGCCATACTGCTGTGCGGGTCTGGCAGCGAATCGCCCAGCAACGACACGCCGCGCGCGAATGCGGCAGCGCGGCGAAAATCATGATAGAACGTCGCTTCTGGGCCGCAAGGCGCACACTGGCCTCAAACCGGCTGAGGTCGGCGCCGGAACTTGCGCCATGCCTCAATGCCCAACAAAACCTGCGTGATCAGCCGCTGAAGGATGCTGCTTTGGACGATGGCGTAAAGAACGACGAAACTGGTGCCAACATCGCACTGCAGGCGGCCGAGGATTTCGACGCCGATCGCGGCCAGCCAGGCGGCGCTTCGGTGAAGGACGCCGTCAAGCGCGCCTTCCTCGACAATCTGTTTTCGATGCAGGGCAAGTTTCCAGGCTCTGCCACCAGCAACGACTACTACCAGGCACTGGCCTACACGGTACGCGACCGCATGCTCAGGCGCTGGGTCAGCACCGAGGCGGTCTATACCGAAAAGGCAGCGCGCACCGTCGCCTATTTCTCGGCCGAATTCCTGCTCGGACCCCACCTCGTCAACAACCTCGTCAACCTTGGCATTCTTGACGATGTCCGCACCGCGATCGGCGAACTCGGACTCGATTTCGACGTCCTGGTGGCGCAAGAAGAAGAGCCGGGGCTGGGCAACGGCGGTCTCGGACGCCTCGCGGCATGCTTCATCGATTCCATGGCGACGCTCGAAATTCCGGCGATCGGCTACGGCATCCGCTACGAGTACGGCATTTTCTTCCAGAGCATCGTCGACGGCTGGCAGGTCGAGAAAACCGACAAGTGGCTGCGCTATGGCAACCCCTGGGAGATGCGGCGCGCGGAATGGGCGGTCGACGTCAAGCTGGGCGGCCACACCGAGCAG
>CAZZVZ010000204.1:0-6201 GCA_964657655.1 Gammaproteobacteria bacterium
CCGATTTCGTTTCTCTTGGGGAAGATTGCATCTATGGCAACTGGCACCGTCAAGTGGTTCAACGACGCGAAGGGCTACGGCTTCATCACGCCTGACGACGGCGGAGAGGATCTGTTCGCACATTTCTCCGCGATCCAAATGAATGGCTTCAAGACCTTAAAAGAGGGTCAGAAGGTGCAATTCGAGGTCACTCAGGGCCCGAAAGGCAAGCAGGCCTCCAACATACAGGCAGCCGCCGCCTAGCGCTAGCTGGACGTGGGCGCCGCGCGCCCACGCACCAAACGACGGGCGGCGGCCCGGGCGCTTACATGTGCTCGATCATCACGTCGCCGAAGCCGGAACACGACACCTGCGTGGCCCCTTCCATCAGGCGCGCGAAGTCGTAGGTGACTTTCTTCGACAGAATCGATTTTTCCATCGAGGAGATGATCAGGTCCGCCGCCTCGATCCAGCCCATGTGACGCAGCATCATCTCGCCTGACAGGATCTCGGAACCCGGATTGACGTAGTCCTTGCCGGCGTACTTGGGCGCGGTACCGTGCGTCGCCTCGAACATGGCAACCGAATCCGACAGGTTGGCGCCCGGGGCGATACCAATGCCGCCGACCTGGGCCGCCAGGGCGTCGGAGATGTAGTCGCCGTTCAGGTTGAGGGTCGCAATCACGTCGTATTCGGCCGGGCGCAGGATGATCTGCTGCAAGAAGGCATCGGCGATCGAATCCTTGACGGTAATTTCCTTGCCGGTCTTGGGATTGGCGAATTTGCACCATGGGCCGCCGTCGATCAGCTGGGCGCCGAATTCGCGCTGCGCCAGGGCATAGCCCCAGTCACGAAAGCCGCCTTCGGTGAATTTCATGATGTTGCCCTTGTGCACCAGAGTCACCGAGGAGCGGTCGTTGTCGATCGCGTACTGCATGGCCTTGCGCACCAGGCGCTCGGTACCTTCGCGCGAGACCGGCTTGATGCCGATACCCGAGGTGTCTGGGAAGCGGATCTTCTTGACGCCCATTTCCTTGATCAGGAAATTGATCAGTTTCTTGGCTGCATCAGACTCGGCCTGGTACTCGATGCCGGCGTAGATGTCTTCGGAATTCTCGCGGAAGATCACCATGTCGACCTTTTCGGGGGCCTTGACCGGGCTTGGCACACCCTTGAAGTAGCGCACTGGCCTGAGGCAAACGTACAGGTCCAGTTCCTGGCGCAGCGCCACGTTGAGCGAGCGGATGCCGCCACCCACGGGCGTGGTCAGCGGTCCCTTGATCGAGACCACATAGTCCTTCACCACCTTGAGCGTCTCTTCGGGCAGCCACACGTCCGGGCCGTATACCTTGGTCGATTTCTCGCCCGCATAGATTTCCATCCAGTGAATCTGTTTCTTGCCGCCGTAGGCCTTGGCAACCGCCGCATCGACCACCTTCATCATCACCGGCGTAATATCAAGACCGGTGCCGTCACCCTCGATGTAAGGAATGATGGGCTGGTCGGGCACGTTGAGCGAAAAGTCCGCATTGACCGTGATTTTTTCGCCCGACGAGGGGACCTTGATGTGCTGAAACATGGATCGGATCTCCGCAAATATTCGGTGCCGGGACAGGCCGCGGGACCCCGCAGCTGCCACAGTGAGCCGCGATCGGGGTCATGCCACGTCGCTGCCAGCACCTCTTCTATAAGAGTTGAAATTATGCCCGATTACAGGTTGCCGGACATTGGCGGGGATCTGGCAGCGTGCTGATCGCTCTGAACAAGCCGTTTCAGGTGCTGACCCAGTTCACTCCCGTGGCCGACAAGAAGACGCTTGCCGACTTCCTGCACGTGCCTGATGTGTATGCCGCCGGACGGCTCGATTTCGACAGCGAAGGCCTTTTGCTCCTGACCGACCGCGGCAGCCTGCAGCACGCCCTGAGTTCGCCGGCCAACAATATCTTGAAACGCTACTGGGTCCAGGTCGAGGGCATCCCGACGGCAAGCGCGCTTGAAACACTGCGACGAGGTGTCAGCCTGGACGGCCGCCCGACGGCGCCAGCAGTGGTCACACCACTGCCAGCAGAGCCTGCACTTTGGCTGCGTCAGCCACCGATCCGCACGCGCCTTGCGATTCCCACCAGCTGGCTTGAGATCTCGATCGCCGAGGGCCGCAATCGCCAGGTTCGGCGCATGACGGCAGCGGTCGGATTTCCCACCTTAAGGCTGGTGCGCGTTGCCATCGGCGCGCTCGACCTGATGGCGCTCAGACTTGCTCCGGGCGCATGGATCGAGGTGCAGGCCACAGAAGTCAGTGCACAGTTGTTGCAAAAGCGCACTTCGAACACGATTCGCCGTGTCATTCGTGGCGCTCGCGGGTCGCGTTGATTAACATAACAGCAGTGCAGGTCACGCTAGAGCTGCGCAACATTACTTTCTGGAGAATCCCATGTCGTCGCTGACCAAACTGACCTGCGTCGCTCTGCTCGCAGCAGTTAGCTTTTTCTCGTTGAGCAGTACCGCCTTCGCCCAACCGCATCGCGTGGTACATCACCGCCATTATCATCACCACCACCACTACCATCGTCACCATTAATTGAGGTAGCAAACGGTTTGTCCTCTGGTTGCCGATGCAGTCTTGGCTGAGGGCGTGTCAACCGTCCAGTTTGGCTCGCGTTATTGACAGTGATTCGACGCATTTCGCAAAGCACCGCGGTTCTCGAGTCTCAACCGTAACGCTTATCTACTGGATTTAGGAAGACACCATGAGCAAACTGATCGCTACCCTCGTCGCCTCGCTGTTCGCTGCTACCGCATTCGCACAAGCGCCTGCCGCAACCGCGACCACGACCACCCCGGCTGCTGCCACTTCGACCACTGCTGCCAGCACTGATGCACCCAAGGCGGCTGTCAAGAAGACCACCAAGCACGCCAAGAAAAGCACCAAGGCTGCCAAGCCCGCTGCGAGCACCGACACGGCTGCTGCCAAGTAATCTAGGCGCTGCGTCGATCTAAAAAGGACTCGCAAGAGTCCTTTTTTTTTCGTCCTTTTTTGTCGCTTGGGCCGCGTTTGAGCTGTGCCTCGTGCAGCGGAATAGAATGTGCCCTTTTCCATGCCCGATCCAACCATGAACTTTCTTTCGCACCGAACCAAAGGCGCGCTGTTCGGCTGCGCTGCGCTGTTGGCAGCAGGCTGCCTGCCGGCGCTGGCGCAACAGACGCCGACCGACATGCCGGTCACCACACTCAACGTGGGCATCAACGCGATCCACGCCGAAGTGGCCTCCAACGACCCCGATCGGGAAAGGGGCCTGATGTTTCGCACCGCCCTTGGCAGCAATCAGGGCATGGTGTTCCTGTTCGATCGCGCCGACATGGAATGCATGTGGATGAAAAATACCCTGATCCCGCTGTCGGTTGCCTTCATGGACGACAACGGCAAGATCCTCAACATCGAGGACATGCAGCCCAAGACTGAAAACAACCACTGCGCCAGGGCACCAGCGCGCTACGCGCTGGAGATGAATCTGGGCTGGTTTACCGCACACGGCGTCAAGCCGGGCGCAGTCATCGATCACCTGCCACCACACCGCTAGCGCGTCCGAAGAAGAGCCGCGACCGACGGCGTGGCTTTGGTGCTAGGCGTTGGCGCCAACCGGCGCACTGGCCGGATCGGTTTCGAGGTCGGCCTCGCCCACAGCGCGCGCCGCGTCGCTGGCCAGCGACAGGTTGACCCGAGCCTCAGGCTCACCACTTTCCTGCGCAGGTTTGGCTTTGGTGCTTTGCGCCGAGATCAGCGCGACTGCGAAGGCAGACAGATAGGGAATCGACTGGGTCGCAAGGATGGCAACCCACAGCAGGGTTTCGTACTGGATCGGCATGGCCTTGAGCGTGCCTGCGATACATACCGCGATACCGACCATGAGAAAGACTTCTTCGCGCACTGCGCCAAGCCATTTGCGCTTGCCGCCAGACTGCCAGCTCTTGGGCGTGACCACGAAGGTGCCCTTCTTTTGCACCAGCCCTAACAGGATACCGCGCGCGATGGCATGCGACAGCGCCATGCTGGCGAGCGAGGCGCCCAGCACGTCGGCCCAGCCGCAGTTGACGCGCACCCGGTAGAGCGCCGGGCCGAAGAATGCCTTGAGCACGAAAAAGCCGAGTACCGGGATCACGAACAGATCGAGCGGCAAGCTGAAATGCTCAGGCATCAGCACCATGCCAACTGTCCAGCCGACGGAGGCGAGCGTGAAGAACAGATGCAATGCGTCGGCGAACCAGGAGAACCAGCCGGTCAGGAAATGAAAGCGTTGTCCGCCGGTGAGCCCCGGCTGGCCGTCCTTGTCACCCCACAGCCAGCCCCAGCGGCGCTTCAGGATCTGCATGGCGCCAAAGGCCCAGCGAAAGCGCTGCGACTTGTAGCCGGCGAAGTTGGACGGGGTCAGCCCGCGTCCCAGCACCTCGTCGATATAACGCGTCTCCCAGCCGGCGTGCATCAGGCGCAGCCCAAGCTCGGCATCCTCGCAGATGCACCACTCCGACCAGCCGCCCGTGCTCGACAGGGCAGTCTTTCTGACCAGCGTCATGGTGCCGTGCTGGATGATTGCATCGCGCTCGTTGCGGTGATGCATGCCGATGCGAAAGAAGCCGTCATATTCCCAGCTGCACATGCGCTGGAAGCTGTTGTGCTGCCAGTCACGGTGCGCCTGCGGCGCCTGGACCACGGCGACGCGCGCTTCCTGGAAATGCGCCACCGTGACGTTGAGCCAGTCCTGGCGCACCACGTAGTCCGAATCGACCACGCCGACGATTTCGGCGCGCGGATCGGTTTCGCCGAGCGCAAAATTGAGTGCTCCGGCCTTAAAACCGGGCCAGTTGGCGAGATGGAAGAAGCGCACCACGGGCCCGGCACCGCCGTTGGCGGCCATGGCAGCGACATAGCGCTCGATCGGACGCCACACCGCCTCATCCTTGGTGTTGTTGTCGATCACCAGGATTTCGAAGTTCTGATAATCCATGCGCGCCAGGCTCGCCAGCGTCTGGATCACCATCTCGGGCGGCTCGTTATGGCACGGCAGGTGTATCGACACGAACGGCTGGTCCTCGCCGGGCTTGAGCGGTTGCGGCCTGAATTCGCGCAACCAGCGGCCGCACCAGGTCGCCTCGGAGAACTCGAAGCCGTTGGCGAGCAGAATCATCAGCATGGCTGCCAGCGCCGGCAGCAGCACCACCAGCATGGCCCAGTCAAGGCTGTTGAGGTAAAACTCGAACGGCAGGGTGACAATCCACACCACCAGCGTGGCCGCTGCCTGGATCAGAACCCCGAAAAACAGCTTGCCGGCCAGCCGGAAACGCCTGAACGCATAGGCAAACAGCATGATCGGCAGGAACGCGAGCGCGGACGCCACCAGCGATTTCTTGGGCCATTCCGGATCGGACACGATCGGGCCCTCGAGGCTGAATTTGGGCTGGCGGTTGGCGTCGAACATGCCCCAGTAGGCACCGGTACGTCCTTCGTCGGTGCGCTTCCAGGGCTGGTCGAAGGCCTCCATCAGGAAGTAATCCAGATGGTGACTTTCAGCGACCGGCAGGAAGTCGCGGATGAACTGCGCCTGGTCGCTGACCGAGGCATTGGCATAGGTCAGGGCGGTGAGCGACTTGACGCGGTCACCGTTGCTTGGCCAGCCGACCTCGCCGATCAGGATTTTCTTGTGCGGATAGGCGCGCCGGAGTTCCTCGTAGCGCCGCAGCACGTGGGTCACCGCATCCTGGCGTTGCACCCCTTCCCAATAGGGCAGCAGGTGAACGGTAATGAAATCGACGTGCTTGACCAGGTCGGGGTTCTTCAGCCAGATGTGCCAGGGCTCAGCGGTCGAGACCGGCACATGCGGCACGCGCCGGCGCACGATGTCGAGGTAATGCTCGAGTTCGGCGACGCTCAGGTCGCCGCGCAGCACTGTTTCGTTGCCGACAATGGCGCGGTCGATATTGCTGTTCTCGTGGATCGACTGCAGCAACGCCTTGATTTCCAAGGCGTTGCGATCTTTTTGGGTGTTGAGCCAGGCACCCGCAGTGACGTTCATGTTGAGGTCGCGCGCTAGTCGCGGCACCGCTTCCATGTCGATCGAGCTGTAGGTGCGCACCTCCTTGGTGTATTTGCTCAGCAGTTGCAGGTCCGAGGCCAGCTCCTGCTCCGAGGGGAAGCTCTCGAGCAGCGGACTTTCGTCACGCTGATAGCCA
>CAZZVZ010000205.1:0-4243 GCA_964657655.1 Gammaproteobacteria bacterium
GCCTGCCGATACAAGACGCCTGGGTGACCTGAGGCTCGAATGCCAGGCCAAGGAGGCAGGACGGCTCAACCGCCCCGATCTGCCGTTCCTGGCACGCATCTTTGGCGGCTCGAGCGTGTCGGAATGCGCCTCTGACGACGAACACTTTTTCCTCGCCCCCGCGTCGTTGAGCAGCGTGACGCTCGACGACGGCAACGGACAGATCGAGATCGCGCCCGACCGGGTTGCTGAATCGTCGTCGGGCCGTCTCATTCGCAGGACCTATCACCTGTTCGAAGACGGCTGGCGCGAACGTTCCTATTCGCCGCCGCTCGGTGACGCGAACTGGTCAAATGACGCGCTGGTGCGTTTTCACTACACCACGGGCGCGTTGCAGAGCAGCCAGCGCTGAGGCCGCTGGCCGGCATAGCAGCGCCGCACCCTGTCACAAAATCTCATGTATGTTGCGCCCTTGCGGCGCCATTTCGCGTGCCCTTTGCCCCAGCTTAGAACCACATGAAACGACGCACCATCCTGCAGATGATCGCCGCTGCGAATTCCCTGCCTCTTGTCTCACTTGCCGCCCCCATGCCCAAACCCACCGCCGACAAGCTTGCCTTCGCCTCCCTGACCGATGTCCAGAGCATGCTCAAGGCGCGCACCATGACCAGCGCGCAGATGCTGCAGCACACCTTGAAGCGCATCGACAGCATTGATCGCCATGGGCCGACCTTGAAGGCTGTGCTGGAACTGAATCCAGAAGCGCAGGCGCTCGCCAAGGCAGCCGACGAACGTTTTGCCGATCACGAACAGCGCTCCGAACTCGACGGCGTCTGTGTACTGGTCAAAGGCAACATCGCCACCGTGGGCCCGATGCGAACTGACGCCGGCTCGCTGGCACTGGCCAATGCACCGGCGCGCGAGGACGCATTCATCATCAAGAAACTGTACGCCAGCGGTGCAGTGCTGGTCGGCAAGACCAACCTCAGTGAATGGGCCAACATCCGTTCCACGCGTTCCACCTCGGGCTGGAGCGCGATGGGTGGCTTGACGCGCAATCCGCATGTGCTCGATCGCAGCGCAAGTGGCTCGAGCTCAGGCTCTGCAGTCGCAGTGGCCGCAGGGCTGGTGCCGCTTGCCATCGGCACCGAGACCGATGGCTCGATTGTGTCGCCCGCCTCGGTGTGCGGAATCGTTGGCATCAAGCCCACGGTCGGCCTGGTGAGCCGCAGCGGCATCATCCCGATTTCGTCCACCCAGGATACGGCAGGACCGATGGCCCGCAACGTCAGCGACGCGGCCCACCTGCTGGCCGCGATCGCCGGCCGCGACGCTGACGACCCGGCAACGCGCGAGGCACCGACGCTCGATCTGCTCGCCAATCTCAACACCACTGCGCTGCAGGGCAAACGCCTCGGCCTCGTGCGGGCCGCCTTCGGCACCCAGCCCGACGTGCTGGCGGCCATGGACGTGGCGCGCAAGACGCTCAAGTCACAAGGCGCAATACTGATCGACGACGTGACCTTGCCGGCACCAGACGACTACGGCGATGCCGAACTGAAGGTCCTGCTGAGCGAACTCAAGGTCGACCTGGCCAGCTACCTGGCACGCTACGCGGCCGAGGGACAGCCGCGCAATCTGACCGAGGTGATGGAGTTCAATCTGCTGCATGCTCACGAGGAACTGCGCGAGTTCGGCCAGGAACTGTTCGAACAGGCCAACCAGACCAAGGGCCTCAACGACCCTGCCTACCTCGAAGCGCTTGCCACCTGCAAGCGGCTGGCGCGCACGGAAGGCATCGAAAAGGCACTCGCCGACCAGAACCTCGATGCCCTGATCGCCCCCACCGGCGATCCGGCCTGGTGCATCGATCCGGTGAACGGTGACCGTTCCGGACGCAGCTTCTCCACGGCTGCAGCCGTCGCTGGCCTGCCACACATCACGGTGCCAATGACCGTGGTGCGCAATCTTCCAGTCGGCCTGTCGTTCGTGGGCGCTGCCTTTAGCGAACCACAGCTCATCGGCATGGCTTTCGCCTACGAACAGGCCAGTAACAAGCGCGTCGATCCGACCTTCCAGGCGACCGTGCCCGTGCTCGAGTGAGGGGCGCTGTGCGCGTGACGGCCTAGCCGTGACGGAACAGGCGTACCGTCAGCACGCCCAGGATCGTCATGCTGATACTGCCGACGACGTGGACTGCGATAGTGGCAACGGCCCACATGGCGCGACCGGACAGCAGCGCGGTGACGACCTCGGCCGAGAAGCTCGAGAAGGTGGTCAGCCCTCCCAGAAAGCCGGTCACGATCAGCAGTTTCAATTGTGGCGAGAGCTCGGGGTAGGCAATGAAGACCGCCATGGCGACGCCGATCAGGTAGCCGCCCACCAGATTCGCGGTCAGGGTGCCAGGCGGAAGATTGGGGAACTGGCCATTGAGGCGCACCGCAAAATACCAGCGCAGCAGGCAGCCGAGTGAACCGCCAATCACAATCACGACGATCGATATCAGCATGGCATGGTGGCTCGTGACGGAGCTTTTCCTGTGAAGTTCGGTGGATGCGGGATCAGTGAGTCGTGGCGGCCCATCGTCACCCGGGCTGAGCTCGCCTGAAGGATGTCCAGTGCCTGCCATCAGATCGCGGCACCCGACGCACCCAGCTTGACATGAAGTTGCACGCCGGCCTCACTCATCGAGAGGCTTCAGGAAGCGATGCGTGCGGGGCAGCCAGTCGTGTTCCGGGTTGAGCGACACCAGCACCTCATAAGCCCGTCCCACGATCAGACGGCGCGGCACAGTGCCGATGAAGCGCGAGTCCTCGCTGTTGTCGCGATTGTCGCCCATCATGAAATATTGATGCGGCGGCACCAGCAGCGGCCCGAAATCGCGCATCGCCGCGCGATCGGGCAGCGCCATCACCGCATGCGCTTTGCCAGGAAGCAGTTCGGTTGCGAGTTGATGCCGCTCGGCGCGGCTCACGGCCAGCATATCGGCATCGCCGCTCGCTTGAGCTGCCTGGTAATCAAGCGGCAGATGATTGACGAACACGCGCTCGTCGCGCATTTCGATGACGTCGCCGGGCAGACCGATGACGCGCTTGATGAGCGTCACGCCACTCTTGGGCGAATCGAACACCACGATGTCGCCGCGCGCCGGATTCTCGCCAGCCGTCAGGTGCACGGTCGTAAAGGGAACGCGCAGTCCGAACACGACCTTGTTGACCAGCACCCGGTCGCCTTCGATGATGGTCGGGTTCATGGAGCCACTGGGCACCACCATCCAGTCTGCAAACGCCGAGCGAAACGTCAGCATCAGGGCGATGAAAGCAATCACCGGCCAATTGCTGCGCAGCGCTGCAGCAGCCGTTCGGGCAAGTTTCAAGATGACTCCGATACCAAATTCAACCGTAATCGTAGATGATTATCGCTCGATGAAGGATCCATTATGGAGGAGAGCATGGCCGATCCGACGACGAGCAAAAACCGTGAAGGCGCATTTGAACCGTTTCATGTCAGTACCGTACCAGTCGAGGCATACAGCCACGGCGAGCGCTTTGGCATGTCGTGGCGACACCTCAGTTCCTTTGGCGGCGGCTCGCAGATCGGCCTTTCGCTCGAAACCCTCGAGCCCGGCAAGCAGGCCAATCAGGCCCATTATCATATGCTCGAGGAAGAGCATGTGCTGGTGCTCGAGGGCGAACTGGTGCTCAGACTCGGGGCGCAGGAGTATCTGATGACGGCAGATCACTACGTGGTGTTTCCGGCCGGCCAGAAAGTCGGTCACTCGATTCGCAACGACAGCGACAAGCCGGTCAGGTATCTGGTCTTCGGCACCAGCCACCCCGCCGAAGTCTCGGTCATGACCGACACCGGGCGCGTCGGCGTGAAACTGCTCGGCCAGGGCTTTCGCGGTGATGCCACCATGGAATACTGGCCAGACACTGATCCGAACTAGGCGACCTCAATGGCATTGTCACTCAGACCGAACTGCGAGTACTGCGACAAGGATCTTCCGCCGGCCGCAGGCGACGCCCGCATCTGCACTTTCGAATGCACCTTCTGCGCAGATTGCGTCGAACAGATCCTCTGCAACGTGTGCCCCAACTGCGGCGGCGGCTTCGCACCGCGTCCGATCCGGCCGGTCCAGCAACACCGTCTCGGCCTGTGCCTTGCGACACGTCCTGCGTCCACCGAGCGCGTGCATCTGTCCTACAGCAAGGAGGACATCGCAGACCTGGTCGAGCGCGTCAGAAAAATACCGCCGGCCGAG
>CAZZVZ010000205.1:4253-6172 GCA_964657655.1 Gammaproteobacteria bacterium
AGCGCTAGCCGCGGCGCCTTGGGGCCAAGGACCGATTGCCGCGCCTGGCGCCTGCTTCTGCCGGCGCGGCGACAGGTTCGAAGACCAGTGCGCGGAGCCCCTCTGCGACGCAGTTTTCCGCGCCCCTGTACTATCTTTTCTCGAGCTTGAGCGACCTGGAGAATTGCACATGAATCGGTTTGCCTCACTGCTGAGCGCAGTCCTGCTGCTGATGCTGCCGCTGTCTAAGGTCGCGGCCGAAGACAGTTTTCCGTCAGCTGCTGTCACCATCATCGTGCCGTTTCCGGCGGGCGGTGTCGCGGATGCCTTGCCGCGCATCGTCGGCAGCGAATTGTCCGAAATGTGGCACCAGGCCGTGATCGTGCAGAACCGTCCGGGCGCTGGCGGCAACATCGGCATGGAACTAGGCACCCGGCAACCGGCCAACGGTCTGACCCTGGTGCTGGCACCTGCTGGCAACATGACGGTCACTCCCCTCCTTTATCGTCATCTGAATTTTGATGTCGCCAGGGACTACACCCCGGTCACGGTGATTGCCAACTCGCCCAACGTCCTGGTCCTCAACGCCTCGGTGCCCGTCAATAACTTCAAGGAACTGATCGCCTACGCCAAGAAGAATCCAGGCAAACTCAATTTCGCATCGCCTGGCGCTGGCAGCGGAGCACATCTGGCGGGCGAGCTGCTCAATGCCCAGGCCGGCATCCAGGTGACGCACATTCCCTACAACGGAATCGCACCTGCGCTCAACGATCTGATTGGCGGACGGGTGCAGATGATGTTCGCGGGAATCTCGACGGTCATCGCCGAAATCAAGGCCGGCCGGCTCAAGGCAATTGCCATCGCAGGTCCGAGCCGCTCGCCGCTGCTGCCCGATGTGCCGACCGTGGCTGAAAGCGGCCTGCCGGGTTTTGATGTGACCTCCTGGTATGGCATCGTGGTGCGCAGCGGAACCCCGCCCGAGATCGTCGACCGGCTGCAACGCGACATCGCGCTGGCGCTGAGGAACAGTGCTGTGTCCGCCAAGATCGCGGCGCTCGGGCTCGAGCCGGTCGCCAATACGCCGCAGCAATTCGCCGCCATGGTCAAGACAGAGACCGCCAAGTGGAGTGCCATCGTCGACAAGGCGCACATCGAGCCACTCGACTAGCTGCCCATGAAGCAGATCCATATCACTTACCTGAACGGCCCGGACGTCGAACAGCTGGCGCTGAGTGACGACGAAATCCTGGCTGCAGTCGAACACGTGCTCGCTGCCCAGGGCCGGCAACAGACTGTGGTCGAACCACGCGTGCATTTGATCCCCGAGTCGTCCGACAAGGGTCACTTCAACATCCTGCGTGGTTATATCAAGCCGCTCGGTGTGGCAGGCGTCAAGGTGGTGAGCGACTTCGTCGATAACTACAAGCAGGACCTTCCCTCGGAGATGGCGCTGCTCAATCTCTTTAGTCCAGAGACCGGCATGCCACTCGCCGTGATCGACGCCACCTCGATCACCGACATGCGCACCGGCGCCATGACCGCCATTGGTGCCAAGCATCTGGCGCGCAAGGACAGCAAGATCCTGGGTCACATCGGTGCACGCGGCACCGCCTACTGGAACGTCAGACTGCTCGACCACCTGTTCGATTTCGACGAGATTCGTGTCCATTCGCGGCGCCTTGAAAGTCGTGAGGCTTTCGGCGCTCGTCTGGCGCGCGATCTTGGCAAACCGGTGACCGTGACCGACAACTGGCATGATTGCGTGGTCGATGCCGACATCGTGGTGGAAGCGTCGCGGCTGCCTGCGCCCAAGCCGATGCTGCTGACCGCCTGGATCAAGCCGGGTGCCCTGGTGGTGCCGTACGGCACCATGAGCGCAGTCGAGCTGTCGCTCACCGGCATCATGAACAAGATGGTGGTCGATGACTGGGGTCAGTGCA
>CAZZVZ010000206.1:0-2526 GCA_964657655.1 Gammaproteobacteria bacterium
ACAAGAACGTCGCGACCCCCGAAAAAAACGCGCAGCCGGTGGCGAACGCTCAGGAAGGCATGAGCCAAGCGCACCCGTTTTCTGCACCCATGTCGAATGCTGCCCCGCCTCCGCCGCCGATGCCCACGATAGCAGCGCCCGCGCCGATGCCAATGGTCAGCCGCGCGGCGAGCACGCCGGCACCGGTGATATCGAGCGAGAAATCGAATATCGCGACTGATGCCTCCGTCGCGCCGCGCTCCCGAGTCGCCGCCGGCAATCCTGCTCTACAGCCGAAAGTGGCTTCCGACGAAGGCAAAGACGACAGCGATGCGATTCACCTGCAGCCTTATCTGCCGGACAGTCCTTACGGCCAGAAGCTGCGTCTCGCGTCATCGACGGAACTCTACGAGACGTATCTCGACGAGCGCCCGGACTACCAAGCAAGCCCCGCCTTTTACCTTGACGTAGCAGATCTTCTGTTCTCGAAAGGCCAGCGCGAGCTGGGTTTGCGCGTGCTCTCCAACCTGGCTGAGCTTGACCTGAACAATCGCCAGATCTTGAGGGTACTGGGATACCGGCTGATGCAGGCCAACGAGCCAGAGCTTGCCCTCATGGTGTTCCAACGGGTCAAGGCGCTTGCTCCTGACGAGCCGCAGAGCTTTCGTGATCTGGGTCTGGCTGAAGCCGCCGCTCACCACGAGCAGGAGGCAATCAACAGCTTTGCCGAAGTAATGCTCAAGCCATGGGATCCACGTTTTTCTGAAGTTGAATTGATCACGCTGGCAGATCTTAACGCCGTGATCGCGGCAGCCGATCATCCGCTTGACACCAGCCGGGTGGATTCGCGCCTGCTTGTCAACATGCCGCTCGACGTCAGGGCGGTGCTGACATGGGATGCGAGCGATTCGGACCTCGACCTGTGGGTGACCGATCCCTCAGGCGAACTGTGTCGCTATGATCATCGCTTTACCGCACAGGGCGGCCGACTGTCTCGCGATGTGACCACGGGTTACGGTCCTGAAGAGTTTTCTCTGAGGCACGCCAAACCCGGGCACTACAGGATCGAGGTCAACTACTATGGAGCCAACGCCCAGTTGGTGTCGGGAGTGATTACCGCGACCGTGCGCCTGACAACCGCGTTTGGCAGCGCACACCCAAAGGACAAGGCCTTGACCGTACGGCTGCATCGCCAGTCGGACCGCGTCTTGATCGGAGAGTTCGACATCGAGCCCTGAGGATGTTCTAGATGGCGATGTTGCCAATTCGCTGACCCTGCAACATACTGCGGCCCCATGCCCGGGGCCGCAGTCATCCAGCAACCACTCACCTCAGATGCGAGCGAGAGTGACGAGGCTTTGATGGAACGCTATCGAGACGGCGACGCCGGTGCGTTCGATGTACTCTACCTACGGCACCGCGCCAAACTGTATCGCTTCTTGCTGCATCAGACGGGAAGTGCGCCAAGTGCCGAAGAAATCTATCAAGATGTCTGGATGAGCGTCATCCGCTCACGCGAGACGTATCAGGTCACGGCCCGTTTTTCGACCTTTCTGCTGACCATTGCGCATCATCGCGTCAGCGATTTCTTCCGGGATCGAGTCGCACGCCTGAGCGTTGCCCGTGAAGACGAGCAGGTTCAGCTCAATGACCAGGTCGATCAGTCACAGGATCCGGCGCATGCCGCACAGTCAAGCGAGCAGATCAGGCGCATCGATCAGGCGCTGCTGCAGTTGAGCGCGGAACAGCGCGAAATCTTTCTGCTGCGACAAGAGTCGGACGCGAGCCTGGAGGAATTAGCGGACATGACTGGCGTGAATCGTGAGACTGCGAAAAGTCGGCTGCGTTATGCGGTGGCCCACTTGAAGCGCATCCTGGGAGGCTCGGTATGACAGCTCCGAGCAGACCAGATGAGGATCTGGACGATCTTGGTCCTGATCTTGATGCGCTCAGCGCGCGCTACCACGCCGATTCAGTGGATATCGAGCCGTCGCACCAGCTCGACGCACAGTTGCTTGCTGCGGCCCGCCGTGCGGTCGACGCAAAGCCGCGTGCGCCAGGCGCTCCTTCTGCACGCTCAATCCCGCTGATGAGACGCTTGCGTGCGCCCTTTGGGCTGGCTGCCACCATTGTCGCTGTAGCGAGCATCGCCGTTGCTCTGTGGAAGGAGTCTCCGGAGAAGCTCGCCATCCCGAGCGATCATGCTCCCGCCACGATTGCCCCGAAGGCAACGACAGCACCGCAATTCAGCAATTCAGGCGATGCCACCCCGACTGCCGGCCTGCCGGCTCGACCTGCAGCTCCGCTACCCGAGCCGCCACGAGGAGCACCGGCGCAGCCGATCGCTCCCGTCGCGGTGCCGGCGCGGCAGAAAGCCCACGAAGAATCACGCGCGCTGCAGGGGTCGCACACAGCGGCTGCGGCCAGCGCAAAGGTAGCGCCGGCCAGCGATGCTCAAAACAGTGAACAGAAGGAAGCCGGCGTCGCTTCTTTGGCGCGCATGCGCGCGGCTTCTCAGTCAGGGCAATCCCTCGATCATGGCAGCGT
>CAZZVZ010000206.1:2536-6133 GCA_964657655.1 Gammaproteobacteria bacterium
GGCACTGAAACACCGAGTCCCGCCCAGGCCACCAGGCTGCCTGAGACAGCGCCCGCTGCGCCCACAGCTGCCTCGCCGGTATCCACAGAATCTTCGCCGACCGCATCCGCGCCCACAGCGCTTGCACCTGCGCCAGCCGGCGCAGCATCTTCTGCACCGCCTGCAGCGCAGGCTGCGCCGCCCCCGCCGCCGGACCTCGTCTATGCAGCGCCGCCGGTCGCTCCAGCGCCTCCTCCTCCGCGGGCCGCATACCAGGCACCACCACCCGCCCCGGCACCCGCTTTATCGGCACCCGCGCCCTTGGTCTCGCAACCCGCCGCAGCAGCGCCTGCTGCATCTGCGCCGGTGGCATCCGACGCAGTCGCGAGGCCCGAAGCGAAACCGGATGCCGGACCGGCTCCAGGGGAGGCGTCACTGATGGCGGCGCTGAGGACCGCAGCGGATGCCGGCGACACGGTCGCGGCAAGGACAGTTCTTGCCACCTTGAGAAAGAACTTCCCCAACGCAAAGATTCCAGCGGCGCTGCGCGTCGAGCTGAATCGACTGGGAATCTCGGTCGCGCAGACGCGCTAGTCAGCATCAGCTGAGCTGGGGTGAAGTCAAGTTTGTCATCACCCCGTCATTGAGGCCTGCTCAAGCTGTTCGGCTTAGGTGAGCGCTCGAACTGAAACATTGTCTCTTCACAATGAGTGCTTCCTCATGCTGGAGAGATCAATGAACATCAAACCTTTTCGCTTCGCTGCATGCCTTGCCCTCTTCATGACACTTGGCGGAGCTGTTCAGGCACAACAGCCGCCAGCCTCAGGTAGCGCACCGCCTGCCCCGGTGGATCGCGCGACCGTCAAGAATGAAGCGCGCAATGCGGAGCAGGCCGGTGCCATGCCGCACGGCGATCTGCCGATTGCCGCTACTGATTCGAGCAACGGACAGTCGCCAGATCGATCCACCATGAAGAAAGACACAGCGGCCTACACCAAGTCCAAGCAGCCGGCGTGGATGCCCAACAATGGCTCTTACAATCAGGGCAACACCATGAAGTCAGTGGCCGACCGCGCCAGTGTCAAGGCGGCCACCAAAGATGCCGAGAAGAATCAGGCGATTCCTCGCGGCCAGGCGGCACAGCCAACCACCAGTGCGCAGTAGCAATGCTTTCGCGCATGAGCTACTGCACTGTGCAGACCTGATCGGTCAGCGTGTGGCTGCAGCGGAGCTCAGTCCCCACGCGTGACAGGAAGCGCAAGGTCGAATCTCCGGTGTTGGTGTAGATCTTGTTATTCCAGCGATACTGGCCCGGATGATCGTCGAAAGCCACGTTGGCTTTGAACATCCTGCCGCCGAGTCTTGTCAACGGTCCGAGTTCCAGCAGCGAAGGTGTATATCCGGAACCGCGCAGCCAAGCCTGTGCACTGCCTCGATCCGGCAACAGGGTGTCGCTCGCAGCACGCGCCATGGTTTCGAGCACCCAGCCATCGGAGTTCTGGTACATGGTTGAATACGGATAGGCGACCGCACTGTAGAGTGGCTGATGCATGCGTTTCAACTCCGATTCCGATGCCACCAGCTGAATCAGCCGATCCTCGATCCAGGGCTGCAACTCGATCACGGCAAGCGGCTTGTCATCGCGCGCTTCTGACACGAAGTCGGCCAGACCCTGCACAAACAGAGCCGAATGATCGGTGCCGCAGGTATTGAGCTCGTGATAGACGTTCCACGACCCGTCATCTCCCTTGACCGCGATACCGACATGCGAATAGGCGATGCCGTACTGTTCCAGCGACTGACCCTGGCGACCGAGGATCACGGCGCGCGCTGGATGTTCGTTGAGCCAGGTTTGCAGATGCAGCGTACGCGCCACCACAGCTTGCGCGTGGTCGGCAGGCATGGCTTGCTCGGTACACGCCTGACCGGCGCGAGCCGGCGCTGTGAATGAGATACACAACGCGCCAGCCAAGGCGCACCTGCCGAGCAGGTTATTGAGCAAGTTCATGGGAGTGCGTCAGGTTGGCGTTGGCGGGGGCCATCAGAAACGCGACCGGCTTTCCCTCTTTCTCGAGCATGGCGCCACCCTCTTTGGGCGTCGTGGTCAGTTGATCGCCAGGGTGAATGTCGAGTTGCAGGGCTGTGGCGCGCGGGATCTCGACCACCTGCGCACGGCCCTCGTGGTCGGTCGCGCGAATGCGCATGTTATTGCTGTTGCGGGACGCGGTTTCGACCGCCTGGACCGATAGGATCAGTGGTGCCGTCAGCACCAGCGAGGCCCCCACGCCAACCGATGCAGTGATGAATACGCTCTCGGCAGATGCTGCAGTTGATTGTGCAAAGGATGCCGCGGGGCAACTGAGTGCAGCGAGGCTCGTCAATGTGATTGCGACCAGTTTGATTCTCATTCTCGACTCCCGATAAGGTGAGTCAAGTGTAAGCGGACAATACTTATTGTCACGCTTAAATGAAAAGGTGCTCCAAAACGGTACTTTCGGCGCGCTTGGAGTATACCGATCCCAATCCCAAGGCGCGCTCAGCTCAGCATACCGTTTCGCATCAGCGCCCGATGAAGCGGGCAGCACGCTTGTTGGCGAAAGCGTTGACGCCCTCGAGTCCATCAGGTTGGCGTGCCAGAGTGGCAATCGAATCTGCCTCGCGCTGCATCTGCGCCACGAGCGATTCCCGCAGCGCGGAATCGAGCAGCCGCTTGATGCCGCCATGGGCTGCAGTCGGCCCCTGCGCCAACGTGCTCGCGAGCGCCGTGACCTCATCGCGCAGCGCCGCAGCCGGCACGACGCGATTGATCATGCCCCATTCCAATGCCTCCTGAGCGCTCAGCACGCGATTGGTCAGCAGCAGCTCGGCGGCTCGCCTGCGACCCAGCATGCGCGCCAAGTGAAAAGTCGAGCTCCCGTCCGGTGTCAGACCGATCTTCGTGTACGCGCTGGTGAACTTGGCGCCTTCCACCGCAATCGCCAGATCAGCGCAGGAGAAGAGCCCGAGCCCGCCGCCGGCGACAGTGCCATTCACAGCGGCAATCACAGGTGCATCAAGTCGCGAGAATGTCGCAATAGCACCGTGCAGCTGCTTGGTCATCTCGCGCATCAGTTCGTCTACATGATCAGGATCGGCAGCGAAGGCAAGCACATCCCCGCCCGCGCAGAAGGCACGCTCGCCCGCGCCTGTCAGGACGATGCAGCGCACCTCCTTGTCTTTCTCGCAACGCAGTGCCGCGTCAGCCATTTCTGTCGCGACGCCCACGCTGATGGCATTGAGCGCGGCCGGGCGATTGATGGTGATCCAGGCGACGTTGTTACTGACTTCAAACAGAATTTCCTTGTATTGCATGGTCATCTCCTCATGTTTTTCTGCTGCGCTTCAGGCGCGTTTGCGTACCACAGCCAGGCACATCGGGTGGCGCAGTGTGAAACCGGTTTTCCGGTACAAGGCGATCGCTGAGTGATTCTCATCGACCACGTGCAAAAATGGTCTGTCTCCGCGCTCGATCGCGATATTGGCGAGGTGCTGAAGCAGGCGTCCCGCGTAACCGAGACCGCGCGCTTCAGGATGCACGCACACGGCGCTCAGTTCGCTAAACCCTCTGGGCTGCATCCT
>CAZZVZ010000207.1:0-1697 GCA_964657655.1 Gammaproteobacteria bacterium
AGCCCGGTTTTTTTGGGCGTCGATTTTCTATCTGCTGGCGGCAGCCTGTGTGGCCCCGCCGGCCCCGAAGCCGGTCAATCTCACCACCGTCAACCCGGCGCCCGTGGCAGCGGCAGCGGCCAGTGCGCCCGCCGTCTATGCGCGCAGTGCGCTTAGCAACACGCGCCAGAAGATCGACACCGAGTACTACGTCAACGCCGACTGCACCACGGGAGGCATCCCGACGGTGGTGGTGACCACGCCGCCGAGCAACGGCACCTTGTGGAGTGAACCGGGATCTGACTACCCGCTGTTTACCAAGGAGAACCAGCGCTACGAGTGCAACAAGTTGGCGATTCCCGGCACCGGAGTGTTCTACAAGTCCAACGAAGGCTTCTACGGCACCGACACCGCGACCATCCACGTGATCAACCCGAACGGCACCTTTCGGGATGTGAGCTACAGCATCCTCATCAAGTAGCCGCCTTCGCATCAGGGCGAGGCATGGCGCTCGCCATGCAGCGCGTCCTGCTGCTTGATTCGAAACACTTCCACGCCCACGCCGTCGCTGTCTGGATAGACGTCCGGCTTTTCGGTCGACACGCGCACCGCCTGCACCTGAGCATGCTCGAGCATCGCTGTGGCAATGTCGTCGCACAACGTCTCCTGCAGGTTGATATGGCCCGAGGCGATGCGCTTTAGGATGGTCGAACGGATGAAGTCGTAGTCGAGTACTTCATGAATCTGGTCGCGTCGCGGCGTGGTGGCCTCGAGCGAGGCGAACAGGTCGACGTTGATGATGACGCGCTGCGCGCCGGATTTCTCGAAGTCGTGAATGCCGATGTTGGCACCCACCGAGAAATTGCGAAGGAAGATGCGCCGGCAGACGGCGAGTTCAGGAAATGCTTGCGCTGGAAACATACGGCCTTCTACTTGGAGTGGAACATCACATCGCGCGGTGTCGCGACCAGGTGCTGGCCGCCGTCGACCAGCAGGGTCGCTCCGGTGATGGCGCGATTGGTGAGGGCGAACAGCACCGCTGAGGCGATGTCTTCTGGCGTACTCGAGCGGCCAAGCGGCGTGAGCCGGTGTGCCGCCTCGAACTCCTCTTTGGTCTGACCGCCTGACGGCAAGGTAATGCCCGGTGCGATGCCGACTACGCGCAAGGTCGGTGCCAGCGCCTGCGCCAGAACGGTGGTGGCAAAGTGCAGCGCCGACTTGCTCAGCGTATAGGACAGGAAATCGGGATTGGGATTGAACAGCTTCTGGTCGAGCAGATTGATGACCACGCCTTGCGGCGCATTCTCGCCCTGTGCCTTGAGTCGCGCGTGCAGCATCCTGGCGAGCATGATGGGCGCGCCGGCGTTGATGCGCATCAGGTCGAGAAAGGGCGCATACCCAAAACCCGCCGCCTCGTCGAAGATGAAGGCCGAGGCGCTGTTGACCACGGCGAATGGCTCGCCCAGCTGTTCCCCGATCTGATCGATCAGCGCTGCGGCGTCGTGTTCTTCGGACAGATCGGCCTTGAAAGCTGCAGCCTTTGGTCCGAGCGCCTCGATCAGGGCGACCGTCTCACTGGCTGCCGTAGCAGATGCACTGAAATGCACCGCGATGCTGTAGCCGTGGCGTGCCAGCGTCACGGCGATTTCGCGCCCGAGGCGCTTGCCGGCGCCGGTCACCTTGGCGAGCCGGCCCTCGACCGTTTCCACCGCAAGCAG
>CAZZVZ010000207.1:1707-6106 GCA_964657655.1 Gammaproteobacteria bacterium
CGCCGCGGCGCGCTGCTGGCGCATTGGAAGACGGGTCCGACCAAGTGTTTGAGAGGGGAGTGGCCATCGCGATGCCTGGGGTCGAGCTGGATCGTTGAACCTGTCAGTGTAACGGACCCAGTACAATCGTCGCCGCCATGCCATCTGCCCTCTCGCCTTCAGATCCCGCCACCCGGGCGCCTGCCAACCTGCCCGAGCCGGAAGCCGAGGCCTTGCTGCGCAGTGCCGAGTTGCGTCGCCGTCTGCTGGCGCTGATCGACGGTGGCGGCGGCTTCCTCGGATTCGAGCGTTACATGCAGGAGGCCCTGTTCGCACCGGGTCTGGGCTATTACAGCGGGGCGTCCACCAAATTCGGATCCGCCGGCGACTTTGTCACGGCGCCCGAGATGTCAGCCCTGTTTGGCCAGGCGCTTGCCCGCCAGCTGCAGCAGATCATGGCGCAGTCGCGTGGCGAGATTCTGGAACTCGGCGCAGGCAGCGGCCGTCTCGCGCTCGACATCCTGTCGGCCTTCAAGGCGCGCGGCGTGGAACTGCCGCGCTACCGGATTCTCGATGTCTCAGGCGATCTGCGTCAGCGCCAGCAGCAGCTGTTCGCACAACAGGCGCCCGAGCTCAATCGGCAGGTCGAATGGCTCGATGCGCTCCCCGAAGAAATCGAGGGCGCGGTGATCGGCAACGAGGTGCTCGATGCACTGCCGTGCGAAATCTATGAGCTCGACCAACACGGCTGGTTCGAGATCGGTGTCTGTCAGCACCAAGGCGAACTGATCGAAGGTCGCAGGCCCGCGGCAGCTGTGCTGCCCGCCCACCTTGAAGAAATCGCCGCGCGGCTGATGCCTCAGGCGCTCCCCTATCGTCTTGAAGTCACACCGTTGGCCAGCGCTTTGGTGTCGACCATTGCCGAGCGCCTGTCGCACGGTGCTGCGCTGTTCATCGATTACGGATTTCCGGCACACGAGTTCTATCACCCGCAGCGTGTGATGGGCACCCTGGTGGCGCACTACCGCCATCACGTGCACAGCGATGTGCTGCTCTGGCCCGGACTGCAGGATCTGACCGCCCACGTCGATTTCAGCGCGATGGCGCACAGTGCCGACGATGCGGGCGCCACGCTTTATGGCTATACCAGCCAGGCGCGCTTTCTGTTGAACTGCGGTGTGCTGGAATTGATCGGCGACCCGTCACAGGACGCGCTCCGAACCCTGCAGGCCACCCCCGGACTGCAGCGCCTCGTGTCGGAGGCCGAGATGGGCGAACTGTTCAAGGTCCTCGCCTTCGGGCGCGGCATCGAAGAGCCCCTGATCGGTTTCGTCAGCGGCGACCGCCTGGCGCGGCTGTAGGGCGATTCGGCCCGCACTGCGACCAAACGCAGCAAGCGCGCTGCACCAGCACTGCGGTCAGGGCACGGCGACGCCGGTCAGCTGTGCCTCGACGGTGCGATCCAGGACGCCACCAAAGCGGCCGGCAAAGCCGATTGGATCAGTCACCATCCATTCGAGCGTTTCTTCGAGCGAGGCCAGCAGCGGACGGCACACCAGACCCGCATCAGCGGCACGGCTGCCGTCGACCTGCTGCAGTCCGGCCATGGCGGTCTCGCTGCTTGGAATCCAGAGCGGCAGGCCGGTCCATGGCACCACATTGAACTGCAGCAGTTCGGCTTCCTCGACCCAGCGTACCGGCAGATCGAAGCCGCGCGCCACCGACAGACGATGGCCTGCTTCGGCGAGCGAGCCCATCGTCATGCTGCCCGCCGGACTGACCAGATTGAAAGTGCCGCCGAGCGGACCTTGCAGCACCAGCATCAGCCAGCTGGCAATGTCGCGCGCATCGATGCACTGGATTTCCCGGCTCGGCGGGTTTGGCATGGCAACCGCTTCGTCGCCGCGCCCGAGCAAAGTGGGTGAACCAAAGCGCGCCGCCCAGTACGGGAAGCGATCGGTCGGATCGTGCGGTCCGATGATGAGACCTGGACGCAGGATCAGCGAGCGGCCGCCGTACACATCGGTGACAGCCGCTTCGCTGAGTGCCTTGAGTGCGCCATAGTCGACATCGAGGCGCTCCGAATCCGGCTCGGACAAGACGGCAAGCGCGCTGTTCTCATCGACCTTGGGGCGCGACAGGTCGGCGTAGGCCGAGACCGATGAGACAAACACATAGCGGTCGCAGCGGTCTTTCAAAAGGTCTGCACTGATTGCCACATGGCGCGGAATGGTGCCGCTGGTGTCGAGCACCACATCCCAGGTGCCCTCGAAGATGCCCGACAGTCCCGCCCCGGTGACGCCGTCGCGGTTGCCGATGATGTGCTCGCATTGCCCGTCGAAGGGGTGCGGTGTCTCGCCACGGGTAAACAGGGTCACCTCGTGACCGCGTGCCAGTGCCGCGTCGATCACATGGCGCCCAAGAAACTGACTTCCGCCCAGTACCAGCAATCTCATTTCGGTCCTCTTTCTGCGCTCGGGTCCATCGCCTGTTGCAGGGCTGCAAGTCTTGCAGCGCGCATCGCCTCGCCGACGTCGCCGCCGCGGGCTGCCTGCGCCACGGCGCGCGTATCGATACTGCGCATCACTTCGAGTCCGCGCCTGACCGAGTCCTGCCAGCTGATGACCGACCGGTGTTGCGGCATGACCAGCGCCAGCGCGTCGAGCAGCAGCGTAAAACGTTCGCTGCGACGCAACGCGTCGGATCGTTCAAGTAAATAGAGTACCTGCTTTGCGTTAGGTTCAGGCGCGTTCGCAAAAGTGTCCGTCATGAAACTTAACGAAAGCGCGAACTCGCGCATCTCGACCGGTGTCCTCAGGTGCTGGCAAAGTCCGGCAATGCGTGCCGCGTCGAGCTCGCCTGCCACCAGCCATACGGCAACCCGCGCAGGAAGCGGCAAAGCGAGTGCTGCAGCGGCATCGAGGGCTGCCAGCGACGCTGCGCTGGTCGGCGCGTTGGGCGCGACGCGCGAAAGCGCGCCCACGTCATCGAGCAGCGCAATCATGCTGCTCGGCCGCTGCGCCATCAGGCCGCGCGCAACTTCAGCCCACACCCGCTCGGCCACCAGCGCGTCGACTTCACCGTTGTCGACCATGGCAACCAGCAGCGAACGCGTTTCCGGGACCAGCCTGAATTCTGGAAAACGTGCCGCGAAGCGCGCCACGCGCAGCAGCCTGACCGGATCCTCCACGAAGGCTGGCCCGACGTGCCGGAACCAGCGTCCCTCGAGATCCTGCCTGCCGCCGTACGGATCGATCAGCGTCGCGCCATCAAGCGTTTGTGCCATGGCGTTGATGGTCAGGTCACGGCGCTGCAGATCTTCTTCGAGGGTCACCGAGGGATCGGCGTGAAACACGAAGCCGCCGTATCCTGGCGCGGTCTTGCGTTCGGTGCGGGCCAGCGCATATTCCTCATGCGTTTGCGGATGCAAGAACACAGGAAAGTCACGCCCGACCTGCTGGTAGCCAAGCGCGATCATCTCTTCTGGCGTGGCACCGACCACCACGAAGTCGCGATCGAATACCGTCTCGCCCAGGAGCTGGTCACGCACCGCGCCGCCCACCACATAGATCTGCAAGATCAGCTCTTGCCGGGATCGGATCGATACGGCTCGTCGTCGGCAATGAATTCGGTCTCGAGCATGGCAGCAGCACACCACTCGCGCACCGCGTGATCGGCCTCGACCTTATTGCAGTAGCTTCGTGCCGTGTCCGGCAACTCGACTTCATAGGTCCGAAAACGCATCACGATCGGCGCGTACATGGCGTCGACCGCGCTGAACCTGCCAAACAGGAACGGTCCGCCGGAATCGGCCCGCGCGTTGTGCCACAGATCGCAGATGCGCCGCACCTGCTGGTCCACTTCGGCATCGCCTCGATGACCTGGCAGATGCGCGGAGATATTCATCGGCCACTGGCTGCGCAGCGCGCCGAACCCGGCGTGCATCTCGGCGCACAGGGAGCGGGCACGGGCGCGGGCGCGGGCTGCGCCTGGCCAGATCTCGAATTCGGTGTGGCGCTCGGCCAGGTATTCAAAGATGGCAAGGGTATCCCACACTGCGAAGTCGCCGTCGATCAGCACCGGCACGCGCAACGCAGGACTGAACCGGCCGACCTTGGCGGCCCAGTCGGGATCCTTCAGTGACAGCTTGAGCTCATCGAAGGCGATGCCAAAGTGTCTGAGCACCAGCCACGGGCGCATCGACCACGACGAGTAGTTCTTGTTCGCGATCAACAGCGTCAGCCCGGTATCAGCCATGGTCAGCGATGGGCACGTCGGCGCAATGCATCCAGATGAGCGCGCGGATGCATGCCGCCCAGCATCTCGTAGGCAATCTGCTCGAGTTCGGTGGCACGCAGACCATTCGGGCCGCCCAGCTCGGGCGCCTCAAGACCGGGCTCGGCACCCGAGGCGATGTTGT
>CAZZVZ010000208.1:0-6103 GCA_964657655.1 Gammaproteobacteria bacterium
CGGCGCGATCGCCGCCGCCCTCGGGCTGCGGAATCGGCTTGGCAACGGTCGGCTTGAAAGCGGGCTCGATCAGGGTGCCGCACAGCAGGTCGCCAGCCCCACCCGGGCGCGTGGTGTGGGTGTTGCTAAAGACATCGTGCTGCCATGCGGCGACCATGCCGTCAGGGTCGAGCGCTGCGTTCAGATCGACGATCATCGGCGGTGCGAGCGGCTCCCAGCCGTGTTCGTCCTCGCGCATCCATTGCACGCGCACGTGGCGCCCTGGCATGGCGCGCGCAAGCAGTGCGGCGTCGCCTGCCACATCGTCGGCGCCGTTGTGGCCGTAGCAGCCAGCGCCCTCGCTGTGGATGCAGTGCACCTGTGTCTCCTCGCAGCCCAGCAGTTCGGCGAGCGCCCGGCGCAGCGGGAACACGCCCTGTGTGTGGGTCCAGACCGTGGTCTTGCCGTCCTGATTGAGCGCGATTGCGCAAGATGGCCCGATCGAGCCATGCATCTGGTAAGGGCGCAGGTAGCTGGCAGACAGCGCATTGCCTGTGGCGGCGGCTGCGGCGCCGTTGCCGCGATCAAGGATCACGTAGCGTTCGGCAGCAGCAGCGCGAATCGAGTTGTAGAGCTGCGGGTTGCCAGGCAGCGGCGCACCCTGGTCGGTCCAGCGCAGCAGCAGGGCCAGCGCTCGCGCAGCGAGGATGGTGTCGAACTCGCGCGCGCCGATGACCGCCACAAAACGACCGTTGCGCGCCACCTTCAGGATGCCTGGCATGGCCAGCACCGCACTGGTGTCTGGCTCGAGCAGCTGCGCGCTCGGGGAAAGCGGCCGCACCACGCGCGCGTGCACCATGCCGTCGAACTGCAGGTCCTGGACGTAGGCTGTGCCACCTGACACCTTGGCCGGGATGTCGATTCTCGGCAGACTGACGCCGATCTGACGGGGCTCTGGTCCCGCATAGAAATGCGATTGCGCCTCGGCCTTGACGTGCAGCACCTGCTCGCCGAGCAGCTCGTCGTAGCGCAGCGAGCGGCCATTGCAGCTGCAAACACCGTCAGCGAGCACGATCTGGCTGCTGTCGCAGCCCAACTGTGCCGCAGCGCGTGCAACCAGGATCGCGCGCACCTGGGCTGCGGCATTGCGGATCGCCGTGCCGCTGTCTTGCATCGAGTGGCTGCCCGCCGTATAGCCTTCGTTGGCGGTGCGCTCGGTATCGGCTGCAATCACGCTGATACGCGCCGGCGCGACCGCCAGTTCCTGGGCCGCGAGCTGCAGCAGCGCTGTCTTGATGCCCTGGCCCAGTTCCGCCTTGCCGGTCATGAGCAGGATGCTGCCATCGCCATTGATGCGAATCCAGCCGTCGAGCATCGGCTCGACCTTGAGACTGCCTGGCAGGCTGGCGTTTGCGCCCGCGCCTTGCGCAGCACCCCCTTCTTGCGCCAGCGCGCCGACCGAGAAGGTCACCACCAGCGCGCCGCTCGCCTTGAGGAAGTCGCGACGCTTCATGAATTTTTCAGCAGCTCGGCGGCACGCCGCACTGCGGCCACGATACGCACGTGGGTGCCGCAGCGGCACAGGTTGGGCGACATGAAGCGGCGAATCTGCGCTTCGCTTGGATCATGATTGAAAGACAGCAGCGCTCGGGCACGCATCATCATGCCTGCGATGCAGTAGCCGCACTGCGCTGCCTGCAGCTCGATGAAGGCGCGCTGGATTGGTCCGGGTTCGCTGACGCTGCCCATGCCTTCTACGGTATGCACCTCGCGGTCCTTGACGGCCGCGAGCGGCACCAGGCAGGAGAAACTGGCTTCCCGATCGATCATCACGGTGCAGGCACCGCACTGCCCAAGGCCGCAGCCGAACTTGGCACCGTGCAGGCCGAGCTCATCGCGCAGCACGTACAGCAGCGGGGTCTCGGGCGCGCTGTCGACCTGATGCATGCTGCCGTTGATCTTAACGGTGGTCTGGCTCATTCGTGTGTCTCCGCCACGGCGCGCTCCAGATCAGCCCACGGGGCAAGACCTGCAGCATCTTTTCTCAAATACATGGCAAGTGCAATCAGGTCGTCGTCGCTAAGCGATGCATCGAATGCCGGCATGAGACGTTGCGCGCCGCCATCGATCGGCGCGATGCCCTCGCGGATGATGTGCAACAGGCTGTGCGGATCGGGATCGTAGGCCGCAATTGCCAGCTGCATCTGCAAGGCACTGCCCGATGACGACCCGCGTCCCTGGTCGTGACAGCTGGCGCAGGCGCTGCGGTACACCAGCGCGCCACGCGCCAGCTGAACCGTGCTGTGATCGTCAATCGCCGCAAGTGCAATCCGGGCGCGCTGCTGGTTTGCGTCTTGTGCCGCCACAGTCGTGCCGGGTGCCTCGGCCATCATGTCGACCACGAAGCGGGCGATGGCGCGCACATCCTCTTTGCGGGCACGCGCCAGGCTGATCACCACGTCGCGCATCGGTCCTGCCGCCATGGCGTGGCCTTCGGCGATGCCGGTCTCGAGATATGTGGTCAACTGATCCACGCTCCAGTGCGAAGGTGATGGCGAATTGCGGTTCAGCGCTGGCGCATACCAGCTGTCGACCGTGCCGCCGTCGAACACGCGTTCCCTGATTTCGGCACCGAGGCGATTGCGCGGGCTGTGGCAGCTGTCGCAGTGGCCAAGCGACTGGGCCAGGTAGGCACCTCTGAGGGCGCTGTCGTTCTGCCCGGGATCAAGGCGCGCATCGCGATCAAGATAGAGCGCGTTCCAGAAAGCCATCAGGCCGCGCTGGTCGTACGGAAAGCCGAGCTGGTTCTGCGGTGGTGTCGAGCTGATCGGCTCACGCCGCATGATGAAGCCATAGAGTGCTTCGAGGTCGGCGTCGCTGGCGCGCGTGAAATGGTCGTACGGGAAGGCGGGATAGAGGTGAGTGCCGTCCTTGGCAACGCCTTCGCGCATGGCGCGCACGAAATCGGCTTTGGACCACGAGCCGATGCCGGTCGCCTGATCGGGCGTGATATTGCTGCCGTAGATGGTGCCAAAAGGGGTCTGCAGCGGCACACCACCGGCAAAGGGCTGGCGTTGGTCGCGTGTGTGACAGCCAGCGCAGTTGCCAACCGCGGCCAGCGCTGCGCCGTCTTGCTGCAGGCCGGCGGCACCGCTCTGCGCGGCCGCTGCAGTGAGCCCGAACACAACCACAATCACGCTGATCAGATGACAGGACACAATCAACGAGGTGGGACGGTGGCGGATCAAGGCATGGACTCTTGGAATAATCGACCGTCAATCCGCGTCACAGTTCAGCCGGCCATGATTGCCAGGCCGCTGCTGCTGCCCTTTGCGTGTCGTGCTAACTTGCACTTTGCCACAACCATGGCTCGCTGCGTCGCGCCGCAATCGCGTCGCAAAGCCACATCCTCGGATCTCTCATGACCATCATTGAAGCGAAGTTGAAATCCCTCGGCCTGGAACTGCCTGGCCCGTTGTTGCCACCAGCCGGTGTGGTGCTGCCGTTTCAGGCGGTGCGCGTGACCGGCACGCGTGCCTTCATTTCAGGGCACGGGCCGCAAAACGTGGACGGCTCGGTCGGTCCCTGGCGCGGCCAGCTGGGCGCCGAGGTGTCGCTCGAGGCGGGCTATGCCGCAGCACGCTCGGCCGCGCTGTCGATTCTGGGCAGTCTCAAGCGCACGCTCGGCGATCTGGACCGCGTCGTGGCCTGGCAGCGCGTGTTCGGCATGGTGAACTCCGCACCTGGCTTTAATCGCCAGCCAAGCGTCATCAACGGCTTCTCCGAATTGATCCTGGAACTGTACGGCGCCGAGGTCGGTGCCCATAGTCGCAGCGCGGTTGGCATGGCGGGGTTGCCGTTTGATATTCCGGTCGAGATTGAGGCCGAGGTGCAGATCCTCAGCTGAAAGTTTCAAAAGCGCGGCGTCGCTCGGGCGGCCCAGGCAAGAAGCAGCTAACGGGGCAGAGGGCAGGTGTCCCGCCTGGCGTGCGCTTTGTCCTGGGGCCCGCAGCGCCTTCTCAGAAGCGCCAGTCGTAGTCCACGGTCAAGGGCGCGTGATCGCTAAAGCGCTGCTCCTTGTAGATGGAGGCGGCATATGCTTTGGCCGCAATGCCTGGCGTTGCGATCTGGTAATCGATGCGCCAGCCAACGTTCTTTTGCCATGCAGCACCACGGTTGCTCCACCAGGTGTACTGCTCGGGCCGCTGGTCGATGCTGCGGAACACGTCGACGAAGCCCACCTGGTCGAACAGTTCGGTGAGCCAGGCGCGCTCCTCCGGCAAGAAGCCCGAGTTCTTGCGGTTGGCGCGCCAGTTCTTCAGGTCGATCTCCTGGTGCGCGATGTTCCAGTCACCGCACAAGATGAATTCGCGACCGGTGCCGAGGTGCTCCTGCTTTAATGCCTCCATGTGCGGCCGAAAACGCTCGAGGAAGCGGAATTTGGCCAGTTGGCGCTCCGGCGAGCTCGAGCCGGATGGCAGGTACAGGCTAATCACCGACAGTTTGGCCGCGGCTCGGTCGAAATCGGCCCGCACGTAACGCCCCTCGGCGTCGAACTCCTGGTCGCCAAACCCGACATGACTGGCCTTGGCCTTTCTGGTCGAATACAGGCCCGCGCCGCTATAGCCCTTCTTCTCTGCATAGTGGAACCAGCCATGATGGGTGGCGTCGCGCAGCAAGGCAGGCGTCATGTCGCCCGCCTGTGCCTTGAGCTCCTGCACGCACAGCACATCGGGCGACTGGCTGTCGATCCATTCGAAGGCTCCCTTGCTGGCCGCCGAGCGTATGCCGTTCAGATTGAGCGAGATGACGCGCAGTCGATGTTTTGTTTTTCGAGTCGTCACGGCACAAAAAAATGGAATGAAGGTTGCAAGCCCCTGTCAAAATTACGAGAATGTGGCCCGAAGTGGCTAGAATCCTGCACAGGCTGACAGTTTGGGGATGAGTTGAGTAAATTACGTCAGGAATTTATCCGCTTTGCCATCGAAAGCGGTGTGCTTCTCTTCGGTGAGTTCACCACCAAGGCGGGGCGGAAGTCACCTTATTTTTTCAATGCCGGGTTGTTCAACCGCGGCAATACCCTGATGAGGGTGGCGCAATTCTATGCCAAGACCCTCATGGCGGCGGAGCGCGAGCGCGGCTTTAGCTTCGACATGCTGTTCGGGCCGGCCTACAAGGGCATCACCCTGGCGAGTGCCACTGCAGCCGCGCTGGCGGCAGCAACGGCCGGCGAGCGCAACGTGCCGTTTTCATACAACCGCAAGGAAGCCAAAGACCACGGCGAAGGCGGCCTGATCGTCGGCGCACCGCTCACGGGCCGCGTCGTGATTGTTGATGACGTGATTTCGGCCGGCACCTCGGTCAATGAGTCGGTGCGCCTCATCAAGGGCGCTGGTGCCACGCCCGTCGCGGTGCTGATCGCGCTCGATCGCCAGGAGCGCGGCGGCAATGCCGATGTGCTGACCGAGCGCTCTGCAGTCGCGGAAGTCGAGGCGCAGCTCGGCATCCCGGTGATTTCGATCGCCAGCCTGTCGGACATCATGACCTTTTTGGTCCAGACCAATGATCCGGCGCTCAAACAGCAAAGCGCCGCGGTCAACGCCTACCGCGAACGGTATGGGGTGAAGGAAGGGCTCGCGTGAAATTCTCGGCGGCCGGAGTCGTCCTGCTGCTGATGATGGCTGTGCATTCTGCTGCCACCGCCCAGGCGCATATCTACACCTGCAAGGACAGGTCCGGCCGGACCATCACCTCGGACCAGCCGATCGCCGAATGTTCCAACCTGCCGATGGAAGAGCGCAGCAAGAGCGGCATCCTGGTACGCGAGATCCCGGCGCCCCTGACCCCGGCCCAGCTGGCAGCGCAGGAAGAAGCTGCGCGCAAGCAGAAAGAGGCCGACGAAGAGGCCCGTGACCAGCATCGGCGCGATCTGCTGCTGATGTCGACCTACACCGACGAGCAGAGCATCGAAGTGGCGCGCGCGCGCGCCTTGCAGGCCGGGGCGCGCGCTTACCTCCTCAAAGGCATGACGACCGACGAACTCATCGCGACCATCCGCACCGTCCACGCCGGCAAGTCGCACATTCCGCCCGCCATTGCGCAACGGCTGGCCGGTGCCGGCCGT
>CAZZVZ010000209.1:0-6100 GCA_964657655.1 Gammaproteobacteria bacterium
GACACGCCGTTGTACTCGAGGGCGACCGGCACTTCCTCGGCAACCATATCTTCTTCGCTGACCGCGTGGCCATCACGCATCAGCACCGAGAGTCGTGCGGCATCGAGATGAGTCATGCGGCCTGTCAGCGGCCGCTTGCCGGCACCAGACGCTGCGCCATCAGCGCATCCTGCTGACCGGAGAACTTCTGGTAACGCTCCTGCCACTGCGACGGTTGCGACACCTTGACCAGCTGCACCGCAGTGACCTTGTACTCGGGGCAGTTGGTGGCCCAGTCGGAGCTGTCGGTGGTGATGACGTTGGCGCCCGATTCGGGGAAATGGAAGGTGGTGTACACCACGCCCGGCTGGATGCGCGTGGTGATCTTGGCGCGCAGCACTGTGTCACCTGCACGGCTCGAAATGCCGACCCAGTCACCTTCGTTAATGCCGCGTTCCTCAGCGTCGTGCGGATGCAGTTCGATGCGGTCTTCGCTATGCCACATGACGTTGGCGGTGCGCCGCGTCTGGGCGCCGACGTTGTACTGCGACAAGATGCGCCCGGTGGTCAACAGCAGCGGAAATCTGCGCGTCACCTTCTCCTTGGTGGGCACGTAACGGGTCAGCATGAAGCGACCCTTGCCGCGAACGAAGTGGTCGACATGCATGGTCGGCGTGCCGTCGGGCGTGTCGTCGTTGCATGGCCACTGGATGCTGCCGAGCTTGTCGATCTTGTCGTAGCTGACGCCCGCAAAGGTCGGTGTCAGCGATGCGATCTCGGCCATGATCTCGCGCGGATGGCTGTACTCCATCGGATAGCCGAGCGCTTGCGCCAGCGCCACCGTGACCTGCCAGTCTTCCATGCCGCACAGTGACGGCATGACCTTCCTGACCGGCGAGATGCGCCGTTCGGCATTGGTAAAGGTGCCGTTCTTCTCGAGAAACGATGAGCCCGGGAGAAACACGTGAGCGTACTTGGCAGTCTCGTTGAGGAAGATGTCCTGCACCACGATGCATTCCATCGACGCCAGCGCACTGGCGACGTGCTGGGTGTTGGGATCGGACTGGACGATATCCTCGCCCTGGCAGTAAAGACCCATGAAGGTGTGATCGAGCGCTGCCTCGAACATGTTGGGAATGCGCAGTCCCGGCTCCGGTGCCAGCTCGACGCCCCAGTGCGCCTCGAACTGTGCGCGCGCGATACTGTCTGAAATATGGCGATAGCCGGGCAGCTCGTGCGGGAACGAGCCCATGTCGCACGAGCCCTGCACATTGTTCTGACCGCGCAGCGGATTGACGCCCACGCCGAGCCGTCCGACATTGCCGGTGGCCATGGCCAGATTGGCGATGCCCATCACGGTCGTCGAGCCCTGCGCGTGCTCGGTGACGCCCAGTCCATAGTAGATTGCGCCATTGTCGGCTTGAGCGTAAAGGCGCGCGGCACGGCGTACCGCGTCGGCCGCAACGCCGGTCACTTCTGCCATGGCTTCGGGTGAGTTTTCCGGTGCGGCGACGAAGGCACGCCATTGCGCGTAGTCGCCCGGCTCGCAGCGCTCGGCGATGAATGCCTCGCTGGTCAGGCCTTCGGTCACGATCACGTGGGCCAGTGCATTGACCATCGCGACATTGGTGCCTGGACGCAGCTTGAGATGTTCTTCGGCGTGCACGTGCGGCCCGTCGACCAGGTCGATGCTGCGTGGATCGATGACAATCAGGCGGGCACCCTGGCGCAGTCTTTTCTTCAGGCGCGATGCGAACACCGGATGGCCGTCGGTGGGGTTGGCGCCCATCACGATCACGACATCGGCTAATTCCACCGACTGGAAGGTCTGCGTGCCGGCCGATTCACCCAGCGTCGCCTTGAGTCCGTAGCCGGTCGGCGAGTGACACACGCGTGCACAGGTGTCGACGTTGTTGTTTCCGAATGCGGCGCGCACCAGCTTTTGCACCAGGTAGGCTTCCTCGTTGGTACAGCGCGAGGAGGTGATGCCGCCGATCGAATCGCGTCCGTACTTGGCCTGGATGCGGCGAAATTCCGAGGCTGCGTAATTCACGGCTTCGTCCCAGCTGACTTCGCGCCACGGGTCGTTGATGCTGGCGCGGATCATCGGCTTGGTGATGCGGTCGGCGTGGGTCGCGTAGCCCCACGCGAAGCGTCCCTTGACGCACGAGTGTCCCTCGTTGGCCTGGCCATCCTTGGCGGGCACCATGCGCACCACTTCGCTACCCTTCATTTCAGCATTGAATGAGCAGCCCACCCCGCAGTAGGCACAGGTGGTGGTGACCGAGTGTTCGGCCTGACCCATCATGATGACGGTCTTCTCGGTCAGCGTGGCTGTCGGGCATGCCTGCACACAGGCGCCGCACGACACGCAGTCAGACTCCATGAAGGTCTCGCTTTGGCCGGCAGCGACACGCGATTCAAATCCGCGGCCGCTGATGGTCAGGGCGAAGGTGCCTTGCGTTTCCTCGCAGGCGCGCACACAGCGGTTGCAGACGATGCATTTGGAAGGGTCGTAGGTGAAGTAGGGATTCGACTCGTCCTTCTTCGCATGAAAGTGATTAGCACCATCGTAGCCGTAGCGCACTTCACGCAAGCCCACCACGCCCGCCATGTCCTGCAATTCGCAATTGCCATTGGTCGGGCAGGTCAGGCAGTCGAGCGGATGGTCGGAGATATAGAGTTCCATCACGCCACGCCGCAGTTCAGCCAGACGCGGACTCTGGGTCTTGATCTTCATGCCGGGCTCGACGGGCGTGGTGCACGACGCTGGATAACCCTTCTTGCCTGCAATCTCGACCAAGCACAGCCGGCACGAGCCGAACGGCTCGAGCGAGTCTGTGGCGCACAGCTTGGGCACGTTGATGCCGGCTTCGACGGCAGCGCGCATCACCGAGGTACCGGGCGCGACGCTGATGGCGACGCCATCGATCTCCACGCTGATGCTAGCCGCGCCGGCTTTGGCAGGCGTGCCGAAGTCGATTTCATTCAAGGTGTTCATGGTCAGCTCAATCCAGTGCGTTCGAGTTGGTGGGCCTCATGCCCGTCACGCGGCGCGCGCCACCGGGCGCGCGGTGAAGTCTTCGGGGAATTTGTCGAGCGCCGAGAGCACCGGATAGGGTGTCATGCCCCCCATGGCGCACAGCGATCCGTACAGCATGGTGTCGCACAGATCGCGCAGGATCTTGATCTGCTTTTCGACCGGTGCGCCATTTCTGATGCGATCGATCACTTCAACGCCGCGCGTCGATCCGATGCGACACGGGGTACATTTGCCGCACGATTCAATGGCGCAGAATTCCATCGCGTAGCGCGCCTGCTCGGCCAGATCCACGGTGTCGTCGAACACCACGATGCCGCCGTGGCCGAGCACTGCGCCGATCGCCGCGAACGCTTCGTAATCGAGCGCGGTGTCGAACTGATCGGGGTGCAGATACGCGCCCAGCGGGCCGCCCACCTGCACGGCGCGAATGGCACGGCCACTGGCGCTGCCACCGCCGTAATCCTCGAGCAGTTCACGCAAGGTGACGCCAAATGGCACTTCGACCAGACCACCACAGCGCACATTGCCGGCCAGCTGCACCGGCAGCGTGCCACGCGAACGGCCGCTGCCTCTGGCCTGGTAATGCGCCGCGCCCTCGGCCAGGATGACAGGAACGCTGGCGAGCGTAATGACATTGTTGATGACGCTTGGTTTGCCAAACAGGCCGACCAGCGCTGGCACGGGAGGCTTGGCGCGCACGATGCCGCGCTTGCCCTCGAGGCTTTCCAGCAGTGCCGTCTCCTCGCCGCACACATAGGAGCCGGCGGCCATGCGCACCTCGAGCATGAATTCATGCGCCGACCCCATGATGGCGCGCCCCAGCATGCCGGCCTCGAGCGCACGCCGGGCGGCATGACGGAGCACCGCGACCGCCTGCGGATACTCCGAGCGCACATAGATGTAGCCCTTGGTCGCTCCTGTTGCAAGCGCTGCGATGGTCATGCCCTCGATCAGCACATAGGGATCGCTCTCCATCACCATGCGGTCCGAGAAGGTGCCCGAGTCACCTTCGTCGGCGTTGCAGACAATGTATTTCTGATCGGCACTGGCGCGTGCCACGGTCTGCCACTTGATGCCAGTCGGAAAGGCAGCTCCGCCGCGGCCGCGCAGTCCGGCGTCGAGGACTTCCTTGACGATCGCCTCGGGACCCATGGCAAGCGCGGCGCGCAAGCCTGCAAAGCCGCCATGCTGCTGATAGTTTTCGATCGAAAGCGGATCACACAGGCCGGCACGCGCAAAGGTGAAGCGCGTCTGGCGCTTCAGGTAGGCGATCTCTTCTGTCGGCCCGTGGCTCAAGGGGTGCGTGCCGCCATGCAGGAAGTCGGCGTGAAACAGTGCCGCCACGTGTTCGGGCCCAACCGGGCCGTAGGCGTACCTGACGCCTGCCACCTCGACTTCGACCAGCGGGTCGAGAAAGCTCAGGCCACGCGAGCCATTCCTGATCAGTTCGATCGGCATGGCGCGCAGCGCGGCCTGCGCCACGATGGCTGCTGCCACCTCGTCTGCGCCGAGCGATCGCGCGGTCGAGTCGGCCGGCACGAAGACGCGTGTCACCGGACTCATGCAGTCGCCTTCATGACAGCACCTCTGCAGCTGAAACCTGATCCACCAGGCGGGCGAGCCGTGTGACGTCGACGCGTCCGTAAATCCGTTCATCGATCTGGATGTTGGGTCCGGTGGCGCACTGCCCCAAACAATAGACCGGCTCGAGCGTGACGGCGCCGTCCGCGCGCGTGCTCGACATGGTGCAGCCGAGCAGTTGCTCGGCATGCCGGATGAGAGCGGTGGCGCCGCGTGCCTGGCAGGCTTCTGCGCGACACATCTGGATGACCACCCGCCCGGCGGGCTGGCTTCGAAAATGTGCGTAATAGGTGATCACGCCATGCACCTCGGCGCGCGACAGGTGCAGGTGTGTGGCGATGGCCTCGACGCTGGCCCCGGGGACGTGGCCGAAGGCGTGCTGCACGTCATGCAGCAGCGGCAGCAGCACGTCTGGCGTCTCGCCGTGAGTGGCAAGGATTGCATCGAGGGCTGCACGATCGAAGGGCTTGGCCGACATCAACACGCTCATCAGAAGGACGCCTTGAACGCCCATATGTGCTTTGCAGCATATGAACGACGTGGCCCGCGAGGACCTCTCAGGCCGGGAAGGAAGACTAGCACTGGCGTTGTCCAGACAAAATAGGGTGAAACGAGCGGGTTTAATATGTAGAATAAAGCTTATTAAACCCGTGGCCTGTCAAGACCCCCGTTCAGGTGTGCGGGACCGACACAGGCACTGACCGGGGATTCAGGCCGTCTTCCATGTTCAAAGTCGCGATCCGCCCGCAATGGACCATCTCGGCACCCGATGGCAGTGTGCTGCTGCCACGCCTGCTCGAGATTCTGATCGAGGTCTCCCGCCAGGGAAACCTTGCCGCTGCCTGTCGCACCCTGAAACTCAGCTACCGCCATGCATGGGGCATCGTGCGCGAGGGCCAGCTTCTGTTCGGCACGCCACTTCTGACCATGGAGCGCGGCCGCGGCTCGGTGCTGACGGAACTGGGCGCCAAGCTGGTGTGGGCCGATCGTCGCGTGACGGCACGACTGAAACCGTTACTCGACAGCCTCGCATCGGAACTCGAGAGCGAGATCGAGACCATCCTGCGCTCGGCGTCGAGCATTGTGCATATCCACGCCAGTCACGGGTTTGCCATCGAGGCGCTGCGCGGCTTCCTCGAGAAAGCGCAGGTACCGATCGATCTGCAGTATCGCAGCGCAATCGAGGCCACCGCTTCGTTTGCCAGTGGCGGCTGCGAGCTGGCCGGCTTTCACGTGCCAGAAGGCAGCGCCAAGGCAGCCATGCTGGCGCACTACGCGCCTTACCTGTCGGGCAGCGACACGCGTCTGATCCATCTGGCCACCCGGCGCCAGGGACTGATGGTGGCAGCAGGCAATCCCAAGCTGATTTACGGCCTGCGCGATCTGACGCGTGCGGGCATCCGCTTCATCAATCGCCAGCAGGGATCCGCCACGCGCGCATTGCTTGATTTCTTGTGCCGCGAGGCAGATGTCGATACAAGCCGTGTGCTAGGCTAT